>CACZEJ010000024.1 GCA_902780115.1 Ruminococcus flavefaciens
GAATGACGGTCGTAAACGTAGTGCTTGGAGTTGTCGAGAGTCTCGTTTATAGCATTTGCCAGCATGATAGCTGTTCCGCTTGGTGCGTCTATCTTCTGATTGTGGTGCTTTTCAACTATCTCGATGTCGAACTGGTCGCCCAGCACGGAAGCAGCCTTCTTTGCAAGCTGAACAAGAAGATTGATTCCCAGTGACATATTGAATGTAAAGAATACAGGTATCTGCTGTGCAGCAGCCTTTATCTTTGCAGTCTGCTCGTCGTCGTAGCCTGTCGAACCGATAACCAGCGGTGTGCCTGTGGAAAGGCAGTAATCAAGAAGGCTGTCAAGAAGAGCAGGATTGGAAAAGTCTATGATAACATCGGGCTTTACGGGAAGCTGTGCGGGAGTTTCAACTATCGGGAAATCCGCATACTGCTTTGTATAGATATCAACGCCGCCAACAGTCTGACAGTCGTCACGGGCTTCTATGCAGGCATTGATATTTTTGCCCATTTTGCCGTTAGCACCGCAAATAGCAATATTTGTCATGTTTTACACTTCCTTTTTTTAATTCGGAATGCGGAATTAGGAATTCGGTGTTAATGTGTCCCTGACGGGACAGATATCAATTCCGAATTAAGCATTCCTAATTCCTAATTACTTGATGAGTTCGTGCTTTGCAAGTGTAGCTCTGAGCTTTGCACTGTGCTCGTCTGTCATCTCGCAGAGAGGCAAACGGCATGGACCTGCATTCCAGCCGACCATATTCATTGCTTCCTTTACAGGGATAGGATTTACCTCGATGAACAGGTCATTCATGAGATCGAGGTACTTGAGCTGGAGCTTCATTGCCTCTGCAAAGTTGTTGTCGAGACAGAGCTGCACCATATCGTGCATTTCCTTTGGTATAACATGAGAAGCAACTGAGATAACTCCCTTGCCGCCAAGTGACATTACAGGAACTACCATATCATCGTTGCCGCTGTAGATGTCTATATCATCGCCGCACTCAGCCGCAAGCTTTGCAACATAGCTGATATTGCCGCTTGCTTCCTTGATAGCAGCGATATTCTTGTGCTTTGCGAGCTCCTTGACAGTTGCAACATCGAAGCCGCAGCCTGTTCTGCTGGGAACATTATAGAGTATTATCGGGATATTTACAGCATCTGCGATCGCTGTAAAGTGTGCGATAAGTCCCTTCTGTGTTGCCTTATTATAATAAGGTGTAACGTGGAGAAGAGCATCTGCGCCTGCTGCTTCGGCTTCCTTTGAAAGCTCTACTGCGTAGTGTGTATCGTTGCTGCCTGCACCTGCAATAACAGGAACTCTGCCTGCAACGTGCTTTACAGCGAACTTGATACAGTCGCGGTGCTCGTCGTCTGTCATTGTTGCTGACTCACCTGTAGTTCCGCAGATAACGACAGCATCTGTGCCCCTTTCGATCTGGTCGTCGATAACACGGCCAAGCTCGTCATAATTGATAGAACCGTCAGCATTCATTGGAGTGATTATAGCAATTGCTGCACCGGTGAAAATTGTATTCTTCATCTCTTTGTTCCTTTCATTAAATTCAAGGTGTAGGGGAGCACGCCCTCGGGCTCCCGAGATATTACTGTTGATTTGCCGCGGGAGGGCGAGGGCGCCCTCCCCTACAATAGATCATACAGGATATTTGATCGTAGGAGCTGGCGTCCCCGACAGCCCTCTGAATAATATCAATATTCTGCTTTTATTCATACTGCGGAACGCCGAGGACGGCGTTCCCTACATTTATGTGCTGTAAGCGAAAGCAGATCATGCCTTTTGTATATAGTGAGCGAGTTTACGAGCGACAACGTGGAAGCCCGCGGTGGCTCACCGCTTAGTCGAAGTAGCCCTTTGCTGCAAGGAGTTCAGCAAGGAGAACGCCGCCGCCTGCTGCACCTCTGAGTGTATTATGTGAAAGGCATACAAATTTATAATCGTACTGTGAATCCTCACGAAGACGGCCTGTTGATACTGCCATACCGCCTTCGAGGTTTCTGTCAAGCTTAGCCTGCGGACGGTTATCCTCCTCAAAGTAGTGGATAAACTGCTTTGGTGCGCTTGGGAGCTCAAGCTCCTGAGGTACGCCCTTGAAGTCTGCCCAGAGCTTGAGGATCTCTTCCTTGGAAGGCTTGTTCTCAAAGCTTACGAATACTGCTGCTGTGTGTCCGTCAGATACAGGCACACGGAGACACTGTGTCGTGATGTTTGGAGCTGTTGCCTTTACGATCTCGTTGCCCTTGATCTCGCCCCATACCTTGAGCGGCTCCTGCTCGGACTTCTCTTCCTCACCGCCGATGAACGGGATAAGGTTATCTACCATCTCAGGCCATGTCTCGAAGTTCTTGCCTGCGCCTGAAATTGCCTGATAAGTACAAGCAAGCACGTTCTTCAGACCGAACTTTCTCAGTGGGTGAAGTGCAGGAACATAGCTCTGGATAGAGCAGTTGGACTTAACTGCGATAAAGCCTCTCTTTGTGCCGAGTCTCTCGCGCTGAGCCTTGATGATCTCGATGTGCTCAGGATTTATCTCAGGCACTACCATAGGAACATCAGGTGTGAATCTGTGTGCGGAGTTATTTGAAACGATAGGACACTCTGCCTTTGCATAAGCCTCTTCAAGTGCCTTTATCTCGTCCTTCTTCATATCAACGGCACAGAAGCAGAAATCTACCATGCCTGCGATCTTCTCGATATCGTTCGTTGCGTCAAGAAGTACCATATCCTTCATAGCTGCGGGCATCGGAACAGCCATCTTCCAGCGGCTTCCTGCTGCCTGTTCATATGTCTGACCTGCGCTTCTTGGTGAAGCTGCAAGCACCTTTACATTGAACCATGGGTGATTCTCGAGCAGAGTTGCAAATCTCTGTCCTACCATACCCGTTGCGCCTATAATACCTACATTATACTGTTTCATATTGACCTCTCCTTAAAAAAAATTGCATAAAATAACAAAAACCGGTTGCAAACCGGCTCATCATGCGTTATAATAGAAATGTTGACATATCATAGAATAAATATGCCGATAGCTCTCCATCAAAAGCATGATGACAGCTGCAAGCCTATTGAGCATACAGCCAGAACTGAATTTACCAGAGACAGTCCTTCGGCGGCATTGCCTTTCGCTGAACACCATCGGACGGGTCGTCCCGTGTGCAGTTACTTTTCGCAGCCGCGCCTCTACCTTGTTTACTATAATAACACTTTAACTTTGTGTTGTCAATACATTCTTGAAATTTTATTTACGCATAACAAACTTTTTGCGTGATAAGATGAAAAAGCCCACGCCTCGGTCAATAAGCTGACTGACGGCTGAGATCATTCAAAAGGAGCATATATGTTCAAACTTCTTAAAACTGACAATAAAGCCCGCCGCGGCACATTCGAGACCGTCCACGGCACATTCCAGACCCCGTGTTTCATGAACGTGGGTACTGCCGCTGCTATCAAGGGCGGTATCTCCTCCGTTGACCTGAAGGGTCTGAAAACTCAGGTGGAGCTTTGCAATACCTATCACCTGCATCTCCGTCCCGGCGACCATATCGTAAAGCAGATGGGCGGACTTCACAAGTTCATGAACTGGGACAAGCCCATACTTACCGACAGCGGCGGATTTCAGGTGTTCTCGCTGGCAAAGCTGAGAAAGATCAAGGAGGAAGGCGTTTACTTCGCGTCGCATATCGACGGTCACCGCATATTCATGGGTCCTGAGGAGAGTATGCAGATACAGTCGAACCTCGCTTCGACTATCGCTATGGCTTTCGATGAATGTATCGAGAACCCCTCCCCTTATAAGTATGTTGCCAACTCCATTGAGCGCACCACACGATGGCTGATACGCTGCAAGGAAGAAATGGAGCGCCTCAACAGTCTCCCCGATACCATAAACAAGCATCAGATGCTCTTCGGCATCAATCAGGGCTCGACCTTTGACGATCTCCGCATAAAGCATATGGAGGATATCGCCAAGCTCGACCTCGACGGCTACGCTATCGGCGGTCTCGCTGTGGGAGAAGCTACCGAGGAGATGTACCGCATAATCGACGTGGTAGAGCCGTTTATGCCTGTAAATAAGCCCCGTTACCTCATGGGTGTGGGTACTCCTTCCAATATCATCGAAGCTGTTGCCCGCGGTGTGGATATGTTCGACTGCGTTATGCCCAGCCGAAATGCCCGTCACGCAACTGTTTTCACATGGAGCGGCATAATGCACCTCGGCAATAAGTGCTACGAGACCGACCCGCGTCCTGTTGATGAGCAGTGCGACTGCCCGACCTGCCGCAATTTCAGCCGCGCTTATATCCGCCACCTCTTCAAGGCGAATGAGCAGCTCGCAGGCAGGCTCGCCGTACAGCACAACCTCTATTTCTACAACACCCTTACCGAAAAAATACGCGAAGCTATCGACGAGGACCGCTTTGAACAGTTCCGCGGAAAATACTCACAGCTTCTCGCAACAAGAATATAATATCACGGCAATGCGCCAATCTACGGAGTTTATATGAATACTTTCCTGTTTATACTTATGCTTGCGGTCTCTGCCGCTGTTACCTCGGTTTTCCTTCACGAAATGAAGTGCAGTCTGCAAGGCACTGACCGATCAGCAAAAAAACTGAAAAATATCCGCAGCCTCTCACGGGGAGCAGCTATTATCCTGATATTTATCGCTGCTGCGGAAGCACTCGGCATCATAAAATGCGATACCTATAACGGAGCCTTTACTTTCCTCGGTGCTGCCGCAGGTCTTTCATTCCTGATATGCACCCTTAACAAGAAAAAGCGCTCCCATACCGCCGTTACAGCGGTAAAAGCCATTCTCCTCGCGTCCGTACTGGAAGTCACACTGTTCAATATCCCTACCTTCCGTATGTGGTTCGGCAATTACGGCGAAATGAGCTTCTCAGCCAGTGAGATTGAAGCTTCCGAAGCCGATATCCGCGAGGGCAGCAGCGATATAGCTGTTGTTGGTTCGCGCTCCACTGTATTCACCTTCGAGAATATTAATGAGGAGATCACAAACGTCTGTGTCGATATCGAGTTCGGCAGCGATACCAAAGCCGCAAAGCTCTACGTTGACGCTATGGACGTTACCCGCACCACCGATTACCGCCTTGCCATCGCAGAAAATACTCTCGTAAAGGGCAAGCCTCACTCCAACTACACTCAGATCCACCTTTCAGGCGCTGTGAGCAATCTGAGACTGTCCGTGATGCCTCTCGACAACGGCATCGTATACATCAAGGGCATTACCTTCAATCACCAGATACCTATGGATATCTCATGGGCAAGATTCCTGCTCATAGTATTCGGCATCTGCTTCTGGCATCTCATGACACAGAGCAAGACCATGCAGCGCAGCTTCTCGAAAAGCGGAAAGCTCTGCCGCACCGCTGCTGTCATTATCACCGATATCGCCTGCTTTGCTGCGGTCATGATAACCTTCACGAAGCTGGATACCACTTCTATCACCAATATCATGCAGCGAAAAGCAGGCAACCAGATGACTCAGGAACTGGTGGAAGCCTTTGAACACGGCAGCACTCATCTCCTCGACGCTCCCAAAGACGAGCTGAACAGCTTCGATACTCCCTACGACAGCGACGCGCTGGACAGGGAGAATATCCCCTACAACTGGGATCACGTTTACTATGATAACCAGTACTTCAGCTACTACGGAATCGCTCCCGTCGTACTTGTTTTCCTGCCTTATCACCTTATAACAGGCTATTTCTTCCCCGATGCGATGGCTGTGCTCCTCTTTGCTATAATCGGTATCGTGGGACTTACCAAGCTCTATATGGAGTTTCTCCGCAAGCTCTTCCCAAAAACTCCGGCAGGCATCGCTATTGCAGGTCTTATACTGATACAGACTGTCAGCGGAGTATGGTTCAGCATCGGCAGACCGCAATTCTATGAAATTGCCATGTCCGCAGGCTTTGCTGCCCTGACGTGGGCGGTATACTTCATGCTTACGGCTAATATCATCGGAACAGGCAAGATATCCCTCCCGAGAACAGCGATATCATCCCTGATCTTCGCAGTGGCTGTGCTCTGCCGCCCCACACTGGTGCTCTACTGCATAACTGCCGCACTCTTTATGATATACGCTATGCCGAGAATGAACGAAACACCGAAAAAAGGCGGTGCAAAGCTCTTTACAGCCGCAAGCTCACGGTATCTGTTCGAGTTCGGTATACAGTACTCCCAGACTATCAACGACTTCACAAAAACACAGTTCCACCCTCGCCTTTCATGGGTAGCAATATACAACTACTTCTTCAATCCGCCGCGATTCTCGGCAACTTACCCTATCGTTGACACTGAGTTCCAGTTCATGAGCGCAGGCGGCTACTTCTACGCCGACCTCAACTCCACAAGGAACACTTCGGGTCTTTTCTACCTCGCTCTGCCTATGTTTGTTTACCTTCTTTCCGGAAAAGCTCTCAAAAATATCCGCGGAAGAAAAAATAAACTGGTAAAAACAGCATATGTCGCAATTCCGTGTCTGATTATCCCCTTCGGGATCGTTGCTTCTGTATGGGAGAGCGGCTACGCTGTCCGCTATATGGCTGACTTTGCGTGGCAGTCGCTCCTCGGAGCTTATGCTGTACTGTTCTTCATATACAGCAGACTAAACGACACGACAAAGAAAAAGCTCGTTTTCCGCTTTATGTGGTTCTCGGTAATGTGGGGTCTTGTCGTTGCGGGAGTTCAGGAATTCAATCAGGCTTTCCGCTACGATGTTTACACCAGAGACTTCCCCGAAATGGCTTACGAAGTGCAGAGAATGTTTGCCTTCTGGACATGATGTCCGTATAAAAACACTTACTCTTACTTAAAAAGGAGATCAGAATATAAATGGAACTTCTGAAATCAGATTTTTTCTACGAGCTTCCCGAGGAGCTTATCGCTCAGACTCCTATCGAGCCGCGAAATGCCTCCCGTATGATGTGCGTAGACCGTACTACAGGTGCGATAACTCACGATCACTTCTATAATCTATGCGATCACCTCAAAGAAGGTGACTTGCTGGTAATGAACGATTCCCGTGTTATCCCTGCCCGTCTTTACGGTGAAAAGATCGGCAACCAGACCTTTATCGAATTCCTGCTTCTTGAGCAGAAGGGCGATAAGCTCTGGGAGATAATCTGCCGCCCCGGCAAAAAAGCTAAAGTGGGTACCCGCTTCTCATTCGGCGGCGGAAGGCTCACCGCCGAAGTTATCGAGGTCAAGGACGACGGAAACCGTATCGTGCAGTTCCAGTGCGAAGGAAACTTCTTCACCGCTCTGGAAGATGTGGGACAAATGCCCCTCCCGCCGTACATCAAGGAAAAGCTCGAAAACCGCGAGCGCTACCAGACCGTTTATTCAAAGGAACTCGGTTCTGCGGCTGCTCCTACAGCAGGTCTGCACTTCACACCCGAAATGCTGGACGATCTGCGCTCACGGGGAATAAAGACCGCTTTCGTGACGCTGCACGTCGGTCTGGGAACATTCCGTCCCGTCAAGGAAAACAACGTCCTCGACCATAAAATGCACAGCGAACACTATTTCCTGCCAAAGGAAACTGCTGACCTTATCAATGAGACAAAGAAAAACGGAGGAAGAGTCATCGCAGTCGGCACTACTACCTGCCGTACCCTCGAAAGTGTTGCAAGCTTTTACGGTGACATCTCCGAGCATGAGGGATATACAGACATATTTATCTATCCCTCCTACCAGTTCAAGTGTATCGACGGACTTATCACAAACTTCCACCTGCCCGAAAGTACGCTTATTATGCTTGTCTCCGCTTTCATGGGATACGAAAATACCATGAACGCCTACAAGACCGCTGTCGAGGAGCGTTACCGCTTCTTCAGCTTCGGAGACAGTATGTGCATACTCTGAGATCTTATTAATATATGAAGGAGAACAAAAAATGGCTGATTTTGATGTTAATGACTTTTTTAAGGGAATTATTGATTCCGAAGAAGGTCCTATAGTGCTCTGTAACCTCGATTACAGAATTATTTACGAGAATCCTGCTGCAATAAAGTATTATACCCCTTTTTCACCTCTTACAGGCAGGCTCCTTGAGACACTTATGGACGAGGAAATGATGAGCAAGGTGCGCATGAGCGTTGAATGGTTCAAGGAAGATACCAAAAACAACCGCGTATTCGCTTTTCATGACAATACCAACAATATGGATATGTATATCCTCGCTATCAGAAACATTGAAGGCAAACTCATGGGATTCTACGGCCGCCGCGAGGATCGCACCCCCGATTCGGGCAAGGAATTCGACCTCGACTGACCCCGAATGTATTATATATACATTTTAAAGTGTGAGGGCGGTTTGCTTTACACAGGCATAACCAGCGACATAGAACGCCGTCTGAAGGAACACTTTGAAAGAAACGAAAAATGTGCAAAGTTCACTCGTTCACATAAAGCACTGTCACTTGAAGCTCTCTGGAGCTGTGAAAACCGCAGTCTCGCATCAAAGCTCGAATATCGCATAAAGCAGCTGTCTAAACCGCAAAAGCTCGGACTTATAGGGAATAACAGCTGCTTTTCCCGACTTTTCGGGGAAGATGCCTCAGAGCTATACACACGCGAGACTATCTGATAAGGAGCACCATATGTACGAAAACAAGACCGATGACCTCCCTGTAAAAACTGTCCTTGCCTGCGTGGATACAGGCGAATTCGACGCGGAGGCATCAATAAACGAGCTTGAAGAACTGGCTTCAACTGCTAACGCTGATGTTGTGGGAACTATCATACAGAAGCGCCCTGCCTATGACCCTGCCACCTGCATGGGCGCAGGCAGGCTCGAAGAACTGAAGGAACAGCTCGGCGCACTGGAGGCTGAACTGGTCATCTTCGACCATGAGCTCACAGGCGTTCAGGTGCGCAATATCGAGGAGATACTCGATGTCCGCGTCATAGACAGAACTACTCTCATACTCGACATTTTCGCTCAGAGAGCTCGTACCAAAGAAGGCAAGCTGCAAGTTGAGCTGGCTCAGCAGAAATACCGTCTTCCCCGTCTGACAGGCATGGGTACTGCCCTTTCAAGGCTTGGCGGCGGTATCGGTACAAGAGGTCCGGGTGAGACTAAGCTGGAGACCGACAAGCGCCATATCCGCAAGCGTATCAGCTACCTCGAAGCGGAACTGGAAGAGCTCAAAAAGCACCGAAACTTCTCGCGCTCACGCCGCAAAAAGGACGGTGTGCTCTGTGCGGCTATAGTCGGCTACACCAATGTGGGAAAGTCCACGCTGCTCAACGCTCTCACCGACGCGGGAGTTCTTGCCGAAAACAAGCTCTTTGCAACTCTTGACATAACCTCGCGTTCCATTGAGCTCCCTGACGGAAGAAGCGTCATGCTCATAGATACCGTCGGTCTTATACGAAGACTTCCCCATAACCTCGTCGAAGCCTTCAAGTCCACACTTGAAGAAGCTGCGGCTGCGGATATAATCCTCAATGTGCAGGACCTCTCCTCGCCCGAAATAAAGGAACAGGCTGAGGTAACGGCAAGTCTGCTGGGTGAGCTGGGCTGTGAAGGTATACCGCAGATATTCGTCATGAACAAGGCGGACGCTGCTCCGTTTACCGATACAGTGTTCGAGAACGATAATACCGTTATGATAAGTGCCAAGGAGCAGACAGGCTTTGATAAGCTCCTTGAATGTATCATGAAGAACCTTCCCGAGACTGCCAAGCGTATGAAGCTGCTCATTCCATACGACAAGGGAGCTTTTCTCGGCAGGATAAGACAGGACGGCAAGATATTCTCCGAGGAATACGCCGAAAACGGCACTCTTATCGACGCTCTTGTGGACGTGAAGCTCATCAAGGAAGCAGAAAGCTTCAAGATCTGAATACTTTTCAGCGAAAATACGTTGACATGAGCGCTAAAAACGGATATAATTTATGTATGATAAATCATAATTTAACGTAATAACTTAATAAACCTATGAACGGGATTCCAAAGGGACTGTGTTCCTTTGGGCAGGTCAAGGGCTGACAGCCCTTGTGGGGTGTGGGGCAAAGCCCCGCAGTTACGAAGGCGCTCCGCAAAGGGTGAATTTCAAAACAATCCAGTGGATTGTTTTGAAAGAGGGAACGCCCTGCAAGTGAGGGCGTTCCCTCAACGGGACGCCGAGGGCGGCGTCCCCTACAAATAGTCCCAAAATCAATCGAAAGGATAAAACATGAATAATAAGATAAACGAATTATACGGCTTCGACAGCAGGCTCTCAGAGCTGGCTGCTCAGGCAGAAAAGAACTGCGCAGAAGCTTTTGAAAAAATAGACGCTAACGCTGAATACTGCGGAGCTAAGGTGCTCAAAGCCTTCTCTGACAACAAGGTCAGCGAACCCTGCTTCTACGGCTCCACAGGCTACGGCTACGGAGATATGGGACGCGAGGTCATCGACAAGGTTTTCGCTCAGGCTCTCGGAGCTGAGGACGCACTTGTGCGCTTCAACTTCGTATCAGGCACTCATGCCCTGTCTGTTGCACTTTTCGGTGTTCTCAGAATGGGCGACAAGATCGTTTCCATTACAGGCAAGCCCTACGATACCCTTGAAGAGGTCATCGGCATCAGCGGCTCTAAGGGTAACGGCTCCCTTATGGACTACGGCGTTGAGTACGGTCAGGTAGACCTCAACGACGACGGAACTCCTAAGCTGGACGAGATAACCGAAGCTGTAAAAGGCGCTAAAGTCGCTTACATACAGCGTTCACGCGGCTATTCTCTCCGCGGAGCTTTCACTATTGCCGATATCGAAAAAATGGTAAAAGCCGCTAAAAAAGGCAATCCCGATATCATTGTAATGGTTGACAACTGCTACGGCGAGTTCGTCGAGGACAGAGAGCCTACCGCTGTAGGCGCTGACGTTATCATCGGCTCGCTCATCAAGAATGCAGGCGGCGGTATCGCTCGCACAGGCGGATATATCGCTGGTAGAGCTGATCTCGTAGAGCTCTGCTCATATCGTCTTACCTGCGTCGGCATGGGCAAGGAAGTGGGCTGTACTCTCGGTATGAACCGCGAAATGCTCATGGGAATATTCTTCGCTCCCGACGTTGTTGCAAATGCTATAAAGACCTGCACTTTCGCAAGCGAGCTCTTTACTATGCTTGGCTTCGAGTGCTCTCCACGCAAGGACGACCCACGCGGAGATATAATCACTGCCGTAAAGCTCGGCGATGAGGAACACCTCTGCGCATTCTGCCGCGGTATACAGAAGGGCGCTCCCGTGGACTCTTTTGTAACTCCCGAGCCTTGGGATATGCCCGGCTATTCAAGTCAGGTCATCATGGCGGCAGGTGCTTTCACCAACGGCGCTTCCATAGAGCTTTCCGCAGACGCTCCGCTCCGCGAACCTTTCGCAGTATGGATGCAGGGCGGTATAACCTATACAAGCGGCAAGCTTGGAGTAATGCTCGCAGCTCAGGAAATGCTTTCTGAGGGACTTATAAAAATCTAAAAGCCCTTAGCACATTGTAGGAGAGCCCGCCCTCGGGCTCCCGCCAAATAATTACACACCCACGCGGGAGGGCGAGGGCGCCCTCCCCTACAAACTGAACTCTTAACTCTAAACTAAATAAAAATGAGGAGGAAAAAATCATGCCATTCATCGACGTTAAAACAAACGTATCTGTTTCTGAGGAACAGAAAACATCTATCAAATCCGCTATGGGACGCGCTATCACTGCTATCCCGGGAAAATCTGAGGGCTGGCTCATGGTAGGCATTCAGCCTGAGTACGACCTCTGGTTCAAAGGCGAGGACGCTCCTGCTGCTATGGTAGAAGTTTCTATCTTCGGCAGTGCTTCTTCAAACGCGCTTGTAACTCTCACAAGCCACATCACAGGCATTCTCACTGACAACATCGGTATACCGTCCGACCGCGTGTACGTCAAGTACACAAGTACCAACGAATGGGGCTGGAACGGTTCAAACTTCTGAGGTGATATTTATGAAACTTAAAAGATTCTGCGGCATCCTGACAGCAGCTGTTATATGCGTTTCTGCCTATGTGCCGACTATCGCAGGCAATAAAAACTATGAGCTCACTGCTTCTGCCGACGAGTGGTACTTCGCAGGAAGCACCTGTGACCCACTCCACGATACTTCACGCGACGTTCAGAAAGAGGGCGTTGGAAATCCGCTTAATTTCGGCGAGAGAAATACTCCTGCCGATGCTTCTACTGCTGAGATCCGCGCCATCAACCACAAAATGACCGTTCAGGAAGTAAAATATGCTCTCTATAAGGAGATTGACGAGCACTGGGATCTTATCTCCACTCGTCTGGGTCAGACCGACCGTGAAAAAATGTACGCTCTTTTCCTCGGTCTCGGTTCAAGAGAGTCCACTCTCGGTGAGGGAAAGATCGGTTCAGACCACGAAACCGCCTACGAAGACGGCTGGGGTGTGAACTCCGCCCATGCTTACGGCACATTACAGACCGCTGTTACTGCCTTTGCAGGCTGCGATCCAACCTTCATGCCAGAGGATAACGTCCCTGAAATGTTCCAGTACTCTTTTACCGAGTCCAACTTCTATGACTGCATAATCTCCAATCATATGGGTATCAGAAAGATACTCCACTTTGCAGAAATATGCATCAATGAGGAAAAAATGCACGGCTATCAGGTCATCAGAAACAGTCTCAAAGGCTTCAACACAGGCTGGTGCTACATGGCTGAGGACAGCGGCGCATACAAGACCTACGCTGACGAGATATGCGCAATGGCACAGTTCTACTACTATGAGGGACACCTCTACGATAACGTGTTCACTTGGACATCAGCAGGCGGAAATATGGCTAAATACCGCGAAGGTAATCCGTGGGACTGGTGGGGCGACGGCGAACCGAGTATGGCTCCTATAGAGAACAAGCCGCCGACAACTACTTCAACCACTACGACTACAACGACTACAACTACTACCACAACTTCAACTACTTCAAAGCCTGTCGCAAAGCCCGTCTACGGCGATGCAAACTGTGACAAGGATGTTGATATGGCTGACGTTGTAATCATAATGCAGTCACTGGCTAACCCTGACAAGTACGGCAAAAACGGCTCTGACAAGCATCACATCACCGAGCAGGGACTTACAAATGCCGACGTACAGGGAAATAACGGCGTATCTACCGAAGATGCACTGGCGATCCAGCTTTATCTCCTCGGAAAGTACAAGTCACTTCCCATAGACTGAGTAAAAGTTCGGATACTCATATAAAAAGTTTTGCCCCGAAGCATTCAAAGTGCTTCGGGGCATTTTTGCAGCTCATGAACACAGGTCAGCTCCCTTGCAGGGCTAACAGTTCGATTCTGCTTGGTAAAAAAATGCCATAGTACTTCTGACTTCAGATCAGAAATACTATGGCTTATTACTTCTATATGAATAGCTTAGGTACGGGTGGTCTTATTTGTGTTCCCTTGAACTTATGAATTGATAAGAAGCTGGTCGAGTGCAGATGTGTCTGCTGTAATATCGCCGATGTTGATACCGTCGGATATCTGACTGTCATTGCTGAATGCCGACATATTTTCTACAAGCAGCATTGTCTGGATATTTGCTATATCCGAGATATCCTTGCTCTCTTCACCAATGATCGCACTATCGTTCACATCAGAAATTACTGTGTTTTCAGCAGTAAGATCGCCGCCGAAAATATCATCGGAATAAATATTGCTGAGATATTCTGTGAATGTCTGCTCGATGTCTTCTTCCTCAACGGTATCAGGCTGCTTTGTGAGTACGAGTTCCCATGTGTTCTTGTCCACATAGCCCTCTGCGCCGTCTGCAAAACTGAATGTAAAGGTTGACTGTCCCCACTTGAAGTTGCTTACTGTGAGAACGTCCTCTGTATCGTTTACAGAGATAAGGAGGTTTGAACCCCACTGATCCGAAACTGTGATCTCGTCGGAATTGATGTCCTTGAGAACAACGAAACTGTGATCGCTGCCCCACTCGTTGACAGAATCCTGACCGTAGCCCTTGCCGAAGATGTATGTATCCTCGCCATTGCTGCCTGCAAGTGTGTCGTTTCCTGCACCGCCGTCGATAATATCATCACCATTAGTTGCATAGATATTATCATCTCCGTCAGTACCAATGATCGGTGCTGCCTTAGCATTGATATCAGACTTGCCAAGAACTGTTCCGTCGTCAAATACGAACTGATAATTGCGGTCGAGATAATCCTCATAGAAGGACTTGACGATAAGCTTATCTCCTGTTTCATCGCCAAAGCTGATCGAGAGGCTGTTATCGTTTTCACGTACACTGTTCATATCCTCTGCGCTATAGCCGTGGATAACGATAGTGCAGCTGTCTGCTGATGCTTCAATAGTATCAACATCATAACCCATACCGTAAACGTAAGTGTTAGCGCCTGTGCCGCCGTTGAGAATATCATCGCCTGCACCGCCGTCAAGGATATCATTGCCTGAACCGCCGTTAAGCTTATCATTTCCGTCACCTGCGATAATGCTCCAGCCGCTGTTGTCAACAGCAAAGAGCTGATCATCGTCAGATGTGCCGTAAACAGGTGCATTTACTGCTTCGATCTGATGCTGTTCAAGAACAGTTTCATCATCAAATACGAAATTGAAGTCGCGGTTGCTGTTGAAGTTGAAGAATCCGTTGACGATCAGTCTGTCCCCTGTATCCTCACCAAAGTCGATGATAAGATCGTTATTCCGGTTTCTGGTATTGTGCATATCATCTGCTGTATATCCGTGGATAACAATTGTATTCAGGTCAGCAGAAGCGCTGATCGTATCAATATCATAGCCGATGCCGAAGATATATGTGTCTCCGCCGTGGTCGCTCTGGAGGAAGTCATTTCCTGCGCCGCCGTCGAGAACATCTGAACCGCCGCCTGCACGGATCTGGTCATCACCGTCACCGCCATAGAGGAAGCTGTTGTTGTCGCCGTCGTAGATAATGTCGTTGCCGTCGCCGCCGTAAATTGTATTTATACCATTGCCGCCGTAAAGTGAATCATCACCCTCGCCGCCTTCGATATAATCGTCGTCATTTCCGCCGTAGATAGCGTCGTCACCGTCTTCACCGAACATACGGTTATTGCCGTTGCCGCCGTTCATAGTATCGTTGCCGCTGCCGCCCATGATAAGATCTGCAAGCTCGCCGCCTGTGAAGTTATCATCACCGTCACCGCCGTACATATTGTTTATGCCGTTGCCGCCGTGGAATACATCATCTCCGTCGTCACCGTACATATTATTGACGCCTTCGCCGCCGACAAATACGTCATTTCCTGCGCCGCCGTAGAGGTTATCATTGCCGTTCCCTGCTTCGAGGTAATCATCGCCATCGTCGCCGTAAAGAGTATCATCTCCGTCGCCACCAAACAATGAATCATTTCCGTCTTCGCCGCGAACAAAATCATTTCCTTCGTCAGCATAGACTGTATCGTCGCCGTTTCCGCCGTAGATCTCATCGTTACCGTCATTGCCTGCGATAACATCGTCACCGTCTTCGCCGTAGAGCTTGTCAGCACCTGCACCGCCGAGAACAACATCATTGCCGCCGCCTGCATTGATAACATCATTACCGTTTCCGCCGTCAAGGTGGCTGCTTCCGTTGCCGTCTGTAATGGTATCGTCGCCGTCTTCGCCGCGGATTATATTTGTGCCGTTTCCGCCTGTGATAGTATCGTTGCCTTCGCCGCCGTAGATGAAGTTGAGGTTGTCGCCGCCTGTAATAGTATCATCACCTGCGCCGCCTCTGATGATATTGAAGCCGTCGCCTGCTGTGATAGTATCGTCGCCGTCAGTTCCTTCGATCACCTGACGTGAATCACCGCCGCCGAGTATCTTGCTATCGCCGTCGAAGACGAAGTCATAATTCTCAGGAACATTGATAAAGTCAGGAAGGCTGATAGTCTCGCCTGTTTCTATATGTGTGAGTACGATGCCGTTGTTTATATCTACGCTGAGAGTGTAGTCATCAGCGCTTATCTCGTCGCCGAATATAAGTGCGCTCAGACCCTCTGAATCGTAAATGACATCATTGCCGTGATCTGCATTGATGTAGTATGTATCTCTGCCCTTTCCGCCGTACAGTATATCATCACCTGTGCCGCCGCTGAGAGAGTCGCTTCCCTCGCCGCCGTAAAGTGCATCATTGCCTTCACCGCCATTGAGGATATCGTCGCCCTTATCACCGTATAGAACATCATCGCCTGCTCCGCCGCTGAGAGTATCGTTGCCGTTTCCGCCATAGATAACGTCATTGCCTGCATCTCCGCTGACAGTATCATTTCCTTCTTCGCCGTAGATCAGATCATCGCCAGCGCCTGCATTGATATTGTCATCTCCGTCACCGCCGTAAACGATATCATCGCCTGCATCAGCGTTTATATTGTCGCTTCCGTCCTCGCCATAAATTATGTCGTTTCCTGCACCTGCACTGATCTTGTCATTTCCACTGCCGCCGAAGATAGTATCATTGCCTGATGAAGCATTTATAGTATCATTTCCGTCACCTGACCAGATGATCTCGTTTTCCGATGTTCCGTTGACAGTATCATTGCCATCAGAACCGATAACTACAACTGCATTGTTGTAACGTGCAACTGTTTCAGCTGACTCAGGGTGAGCGTTTACGAACTGAGATACAAAATTTGTACCGTAAACGTTGTCATAAGCTTTGAGATATGAGCAGATGCTGCATATGATATCACTTGCTTCACCGTTTGTATCAGTCTGCTCTCCAAGTACTGCACTGAGCTCTTCAAGATTGAATACACGCTGACCGTTTTCATTTACAGTGACAGATACTGTATCGAGTATATATGCTGCCTTGCTGTCTCTGTTGAGAAGATTGAAATAGAGCTCCTCGAACTTTGCATACATCTTCTTCAGTATCGCAGCAGCATTGGTATTAGGATTTGTGCTGTTTCCTGCACCGATGAACGATTCAACGCCCATGATAGTTTCAATAACGTGCAGGTCACGGGCATCAATTGCGCTGCCTCTTGAATTGCTTGCTATATTGTCGGCTCCTGATATATGATAGAGTATCTTCTTTGTGAGGATACGCTTTTCAACATAATCCTCCGATGCCTTGAATGTATCAACAAGATTCGTGAGGTAGCCGTCTGTATCATGCTCAAGTGCGTAAGTTACACTGTGAAGGTTGCCGAATGATGTAAGATCATCATCAACGCCCTCTGTGTGGAGCTCCTGTGTATCAAAAGTCGAAGCCTCGAACCAGTGCTCGGAGATATTGTGCTTAACGCCGTTGATCATGACATCAGCAAAGAGCTCCTTATTAGGTGCGTCCTCAGGCTCTCCTTCGGGAGAATGCGATACTGTGCTTATTGAGGTTATGCCAAGCTCAGCAAGTGTAAAGAGCTCCTTCTTAGCAAGCTCTTCTTCAGTATCAGACACAGGGAAATACGTAACACCGTTATGATCCTTGTCGATCCATACACGAAGGTCAGCAAAATGAGCATCCTTTGCATTTACAACGTTGTCGTTGTTGGTATCGAATGTTTTGAGTACCTCAAAACCGTCTGCAGATCTCTTTCCGCTTGGAAGTATTACCTGATCGCTGAACAGCTCAGAACCGTTCGTGATCTTATTATCCTCATCGCGGTTATATACAAGGAAACCGTCCACAGTATCTATCCATGCAGTCTTTTCTGCAAATCCGTTATTGTCTATATCAAAGTAAACGCCATTCTCTACATTTGTGGTATGAACGCCGTCATTATTGAGGTCGATTATAAGCGGATCACGAGGAGGCTGTGCCTGTCCTGCACTATCATAATCACCCGGAAGTGTTCCTGATGTATCATCTCTGAGTTCGTCCCACGGACCGCCTACGAATGTGCCGCCGCCAGAACCTTGCTTCTTCTCAAGCTCCATGTCTTCATTGAGGATATATGTACCGCTCAAGCCGTCTATCTCAAAGTAGAAGTTTTCGTCATTGGAATAATAGTTAGTCAGCTGCATTGAAGCGCCTGTCTGTTTTGATTTGATAAGAAGGCTGTTGCCTGTTCTTTCAAAACTGATTATCTCCTTGAAGCTCTTCAGATCTGTAGGAACATTCTTGAATAAAACATAGTTGGTTCCATAAGAATCATTAACATAATCGTGATCATCAGCATGACCCTGATTTGATGAACTTCCATATATATCCTTGTTGAATATATATGTATCGTTTCCTCCAGCACCATATAAATAGTCAGTTCCCGAACCGCCGTCTATAGTGTCAGCACCTTCATTGCCATAGATAGTATCATTGCCTGCTCTTCCTTCAATATAGTCATCATCATCTCCGCCGTACAGATAATCTTTGTTATAGCTGCCGTAGATATTATCCCTGCCGTCTTCGCCGTAGATTATATCACCTTCTTCAGCGTCTTTGCCATAATCTCCATAGAGATTATCATTACCGCCATTACCGTGGATAGTGTCTTTTCCGCTGCCGCCGTGGATAGTATCGTTGCCTTCGCCGCCTTCTATCGCGTCGTCGCCGTCATCACCGAAGATGTTATCATCTCCGTCATTGCCGTAAAGATAATCATTGCTTTTACCGCCGTGAATGATATCATTGCCTTTTCCACCTGCAATAGTATCAATACCATCACCGCCAAATATTATATCATTATATCTTCCGCCAAAGAATGTATCATCGCCTTTACCAAGGAACACAACAGATTTTTTATTTAAACCTACACGATAATTACTTCTATCATCACTTACACTAAGCCTGTATCCGTATTTTTCAAGAAGGGACTTCAGTTCATCAAGTGCATCAGGCATTTTATTAAGCGTTTCTCCATCTGCAATACACTCTTCCAGATCAGCTATTATCTCATCAACTTTACTATCATTCTTTACCAATGTATGGAATTCATCAGTACGCATATACTTGACACAATCCTGTATCACACCATTATCCATTTCAAAATAGTTGTTTTCATTTCCCTGTGCTTCTTCATATTTGCTCTCTATAGTATTCCAGAGATAATAAAACTCATACTGGTCCAAATAATCATCTATTTTATCGCCAAGTGTATCCCATATTATCTGCTTGAGAAGATAATCATCTTCCCCATCTGTAAGTTGACCGCCAAGGAAACCTAAAAGACCCGTAATAAGAGCAGGTACATTATTAGGTTCATCTGTAAACCTATAATCTTTATTTGTTAATGCTTCAATAATTATCGAAGCTGTTTCACACTTATCAAATCCAAGAGAATACAGAATCGCTCTTGCGTCATCAAGTTCAAGATCATTAGAATCAATAAAACTTATTGTATATCCTATTAAAGTTCCCAACTGAAGCAGATCCCCAAGAATAGTTTCCTGCACATCAGTTTCATCAAGAATAGCCCCCATAAGAGCCTCAACATAATCAATAAGTGACTCATATGCATTTCTGTTCTGAGAACTTAAAAGATACGCAACATAGTTCTTCAATAAAGTTGTTTGAGAATTTTCACTTGTAATATCAAATATAGGCACATTGCGTCCTGCCCAATTTCTTTCAGTTGCAATACCATTATCATCTGTCTTAAAAAACGAATTTGGACTATGATTCTGAGCAATGAAACTTCCAAGCTCCTCATCAGGATCATCAAGACCATAACCCTCACAATAAAAATGATCTATACCAGGCAACTGTTCAAGCAGTATATGAACAAAATCTGTACTAAGAGAGTAATTTGTAATAAGCCCTGCTCTTTCACTTACTCTATTTGCATATTTAGTGATAAAATCTTTTGAAAAGCCCTGTCCGTCCAGGCTGACACATCTTGTTATCTTGTCACTGAGAACAGTACAATACATTGCCTTATTGCCCCCCTTTGAGTGACCGGTGACAGTAATATCACTATAAGGCAGACTATTTATATAATTCAACGCCGCTTCCTGACAAGGAGAATCTGACAACTTAGCTGCTTTTACATCGTCAAGCCATTCCTCTCTGTCAGCTGTTCCCAGAAATGCAACAACTGCTTCATTAGGTGTCGCATCATCTGTAAAACAAAGAGCCAGTTTGATGCTGCCCTTTTCAAAACAATCAGTATATCTAAGGCTTGATAAAGTAGAACTATGAATTATATAGTCGATTACATCTCCCCATTCTTTTGCGCTGATAAAGAAATTAGTATCAATTATGTCATCATTGCTTTTAAGAAGTGCAATCTTATTTGCATCAAATTTACTAAGTATTTCACCAACTGTTTTGCCTTTACTATTTTCACTACTAAATGTAATACGATTAACCGCATCTATAGATGCTGCCTCGTAAATATCATCACTTGCTTCATTAAAATAAGTGAGCATTTCAATCATACATAGTTCTTCTGCTGTAAAATAAACCATTATTAAATCTCCTCTTTAATTATTTCATATTGATATCGATATCATAGATTATATGATCCCTATCATACATATCGGAATGATTTTTGTATGTCAAGCGTTCAAAATCCTCCTTTCTGATTATCGTAGCTCTGAAATTACATACAAAATCATGTCCATCATTTAAATATGTATCTGAAAAAGCATCTAACTTTGCTTCAGTACATTCTTCATCAGGTACAAATAATACCGCTGTGGATTCTACTTTATCCTTTACAGTATTTTCATTTATTACATCATCATATTCCATATCTGCTGAACATGGATAGACATATACTTTAACATTACCTTCGCCAAAATATGCTTCAACATAATCAGTAACAACTTTTTCCATAGCTTCTCTTACCGCTACAAGTATATATTTATCAGAATAATTGCCGTCTCTGTCTTTTTCAACAGTGACAATATTGCGACTATCTTCCTTATCATATCCTTTGGGAACAAAATCTGTTTTTTCCTGTCCCATTATGCCCGCCGAAGCATGAGAAAGGTACTCAAATTCTACACCTTTGTACTTTTCATCAAGGTACAAAAATGCATTCTCAATATTCATTATACCTCTCTTCTGATTCGGCTCTAACTTGTCAATATCCGTTGGAAGTCCGTTTTCCGCAAGTATCGCCTTTTGTCTTTCTGTCAGCACAGAACGGTCAGCTGTTGGTGTTACAGCTGATGTCGGCTCATTAACAGTGGTATCGTCTTTTTTGCCAATTGGCATATAACAGCCGCATAATCCGCAGTGCAGTGCAATACTAATTAGTAAAACAGTGGATTTAATATAATGT
>CACZEJ010000025.1 GCA_902780115.1 Ruminococcus flavefaciens
ATAGTTTTTCCCTCCAAAGATAAAAGATTTTTGCAGGGACATTATAACACATTAAAATCCAAATTGCAATAAATTAGTAATCATTCTGTAAAAAAATCGTAAAATATTACAGTCAGGAGTTAATAATTAGGACATAATTTCACTATTTTGTACTAAAAGCAGTAGTATTTGTTACACTAATTGTCGTTGCGGTGCTTATAAGCAAAAATAGTGGGGATAAAAATACTAACGGCTATCATAACGAATGTTAAAATGAATTCAGTGATAAAACCTGCCCCCATGAATGCATATGAAATAATGCTGATGAAGGCTGTGATAAGCCCTGTAACGACCATTACTTTTCCCATGAACCTGTGTGTGATCTTCCAGCACTGAGGGCTTTTGAGAGTCCATTTTACACGCAGTCCGAAGAATTTATTCGGAGCTATAATGGGAGTATAGTTGCCGAGGATTATGAACAATGCTGACATCATCATAGGCAATATTGTAATAGCGGGCTGCCTTTCGATCTTGTCGCCGAGCTGTACGCCGCTTGATGATATCATATATATAAACCAGAATTCAATTGCAAAGAAAATTGACATGATCAAGCCTGTCATAGCAATCAGATTAGGCTGATGATTTTTGCTGAAATGAGATACCAGCATGAATACAATGCAAAGGAACAGCTGGATCACTGCAACTGTTATCAGCCCCCAGCGTGAGCCGAACCCGTTGCATACTCCGTTGAAGTCGAAGTGAGTGGGGACTTTTTCGGGAAGACGTGATATAGCGATAAAAGCGGCAATCATATTTATAATTGTAATAGCTATTGATGTGATATTGAAAAACTTAGCGATCTTGATATTTTTCATATTATTCTCCTCCTTTTCCGAATTTCGCAGCGATACCTGCAAGAAATTCCTGAAATACAGTCATATTGAGACTGTAAGTGATAGTTTGTTTGACTTTTTCCGAGGTTATGAGTTCAGCTTCTCGGAGTATTTTCAGGTGATGTGATATAGTGGCGTTGGAAACGTCGAATTTTTCGGATATCTCACCTGCGGTCATGTCGTGCTTTTGCAGCATTGAGATTATCTCACGCCGCGTAGGGTCTGCCATAGCATTCCAGAAGTCCTTCATATAGTCTCCTTTCAGTTATTTTGATGATCGTCTAAATAAAAGCTTTTAATAAAGACGGTATTTTGATATCCGTCTAAATACATTATAGCAGTGTTTTTCTGCTTTGTCAAGAGGTATTTAGAAAATTATCTAAATACTTGTGCTGTCCGAAAGAAAAGGGAAAATTTAAAAATTTGAATATCAGTACTTGAAAACATATTAGTCCTATGGTATAATAATATATTATTGACGGAATCATTTGAAAGGAAGTGTACAAATTGAAGATATCAACTAAAGGAAGATATGCGCTCAGAATGCTGTATGATCTTGCACTTCATCAGGACGAAGGTTATGTATCACTGAAGGATATAGCGGAGCGACAGAATATTTCTAAGAAATATCTTGAACAGATAGTACCACTGCTGAATAAAACGGGACTTATCAGAACGAACCGCGGAAATAAGGGCGGATATATGCTTGCAGGCAAGGCTGATGAGCTGACAGTCGGTGATGTACTCAGAGCTACAGAGGGCAGCATCGCACCTGTATCATGTCTTGAGTTTGAGCCGAATGAATGTCCGAGAGTAGGTGAGTGCTCAACACTTTTCGTGTGGGAAGGACTTTACAAAACTATCACTGATTATCTTGACAGCGTAACGCTTCAGGACATAATCGAGCACGGCACGAACGGCGGAGATTACTGCATATAAAGGAGAAAAGCCAGTCTTTATGACTGGCTTTTTACGTTGAAGTATATTGTTAGATGTGATTATTCAAACATAGGTGTTGAGAGGTAGCGCTCGCCTGTATCGGGGAGAAGTGCTACGATAGTCTTGCCCTTGTTCTCGGGACGCTTTGCAAGCTGGATAGCTGCCCATACAGCTGCGCCTGATGAGATACCAACAAGAACACCGTCGTTTCTTACGATGCTTCTGCCTGTTTCAAAAGCGTCTTCATTGGATACAGTGATGATCTCATCGTATATCTTTGTATTGAGAGTTGCGGGAACAAAGCCTGCACCGATACCCTGTATCTTGTGAGGACCTGCTGTGCCCTGTGAAAGAACAGGAGAATTGAGCGGCTCAACAGCAACGACCTTAACGTCAGGGTTCTGTGACTTGAGGTAAGCACCTGTACCGCTGAGAGTACCGCCTGTGCCGACACCAGCAACGAAGATATCTACCTTACCGTTTGTATCGTTCCAAATTTCAACACCTGTTGTCTTTTCGTGGATAGCAGGGTTAGCAGGGTTAGTGAACTGAGAAGGGATAAAGCTGCCCTCGATCTCCTGAGCGAGTTCCTCAGCCTTTGCGATAGCACCCTTCATGCCCTTGGAGCCTTCTGTAAGAACGAGTTCGGCACCATAAGCCTTCATAAGGTTGCGGCGCTCGATGCTCATGGTTTCAGGCATAGTGATGATAAGGCGGTAGCCTCTTGAAGCTGCAACGGCAGCAAGACCGATACCTGTATTTCCGCTAGTAGGCTCGATGATAACGCTTCCTTCGCGGAGAATGCCCTTAGCCTCAGCGTCGTCGATCATAGCCTTAGCGATCCTGTCCTTTACGCTGCCTGCGGGATTGAAGTATTCCAGCTTAGCGAGGATAGTAGCGTTGAGCTCGTGGAGCTTTTCGAGGTTTGTGAGTTCGAGAAGGGGGGTGTTACCGATAAGATCGGTTATTCTTTTATAAGTTGCCATAATAATAACTCCTTTACATAATGAATATCAATGAATTAAAAAATGAAAAGCGGTGTGACGAACAGGGTCAACATCGTTTCAAAGAAATGTAATACATAGTGATTACCTCGGTTTTACTATATTTCCTATATGTTTGATATGATTATATTATATCAACTGAAAGCGTTTTTGTCAACCCCTTTTTCGGAGATTTTTTATTTTCTTTGTATAAAACAAAAAAGCTCCCGAAAAACGGGAGCTTTCATTATAGTACTTATCACGACTGCGGCTTTGAGCCTGTAGATGTTGATGTACGAGCGATCTTTGCGAATTCGCCTGCAGGGATAACTGTTCTTGAGGTTGATGCGGTAGCATACCTCATCGCCTGACTTTGCAGAAACGTTGTCGCCGTAAGCAACGAAGCCTGTTTCCTTGGAAACGTCCTGAGCGTCGATGCTGCCGCCGACTCTGATATTACCCTGAATGACCTTATCAGGAGCGATGGAGTTACCGTCGATGGTCGAGAAGTCTGTCTTGAATCTTACAGCGTAATCCTTCTCTGGGATATTATCCTTGATCTTGAAGTAAACGTCGATGAAATCGCCGTTGAATACATAGTTCTTATCCTTGGAAATGTCGATCCAGAGACAGTATCTGCTGTCTGTCTTGCTGACATAGCTTGAACCGTCGGTATTCTTTGAAGTAGGATCGTCGGCATCAAGGTCTACCTTTTCGTTGCCGCCGGGAAGAGTGATGCCTGCTGCCGCGAGATCGGCAGGAGAACCTGACTGGAAAGGAGTGATGACGGTATGTCCTGCATCATTGTCCAAGTGCTCGAGAGTAGGCTTAGCGCTGTTGTTTGCGCCTTCGCTGCCGTTGCCGTCTTTGCTTTCGTTTCCGTCATTGCTGCCGTTGCCGTCTTTGCTTTCGTTTCCGTCATTGCTGCCGTTGCCGTCTGATACATTGCCGTCAGCGGAGCTTGTTGGATTTGATGATTCGTTGTTTTTATCGTTAGGCTCAGCACATGAAGCGAAAGATGTAAGTGCAACGCAGATGACAGATGCAAGTGCGATGACCTTTTTTCTGAAATTACTCATAGTTTTGCGTCCTTTCATATATAGGGGGGATTTTTTTCATATTTATGCGAAGCAGTGCACTTCGCTCATCTTATAATAATTATACACAAGCGGCAATAATTTGTCAAGCGGCGCAGAAAATTGTAATCAATTCTTTGACAAAGGGTCACATTCTCATCATGTTCATTTCACCGTTCTGTCATTTTTTTAAATGGAAAAAAGTCATTTTATTGGCAGTTATTGTATAAATCCCCCAGATTACAGGCTTATATTAGTCAAAATCGTGTATTGAAATGAGCATAAAGCCGTGATATAATTAATAAGAGCGTTCTGACGCGCATATCCGTTCGGGTACATCATTTCAGGCATATCAGACAAAAATATGATGCCGTGAAGTACCTGTTGCGGCAGGCGGATAGCGGCGATGTCTGAACTTCCTGTATGATCAGATATGAAGAAAGGAATTATTAAATGAGGATCAAGAAGATCGCGCTGATAACAGCTGCTGCAATGATGCTTTCAGCTGTGGGATGCGCAGAAAAGAAAGATCCTCCTCGTGCCAAAGAGAAAGAGACCCAAGCACAGGAGGATACTACCGCAAAAATCGAGGAGGATACGACCGAGATGGCAACCGAGCATATTAGCCCAGTTGAGACCGTTTCTGCAGCACTCGGCTCACAGCTGACCGTCAATAAGACTGTTGGCAGAGCCAATGGAAGCAACACGATCAAGTTCCCCCTTGCTGACCTTATAGAGGACGGCGACAGGGTAACTTCGTTCACATTCACTATTTATTCTGACAATGGCATCAATATAGGGGACTTCAAAGGAGGCTGCGGCATATCCGTTGACTCCGACTGCACTGCGGCAACAGACAAGGGCTGGTATCAGTCATCAGACTTTACAGCTCCTACGCAGGGAACATACGGCGAGATAACATGGACTGTGCCCGAGGAACTGAGAGATCATATCCACGCAGCAGGAGAAGTGCTTTTTGGTTACTGGTGGGGAAACTGTGAAAGCATAAGATTAGAGAACGTAGTGTGTCAGTTCGAGAGAAAGAGAGAAGTTCCCGTTGACGGAATGGGGATCTGCGAAGTCGGTCAGAGCGTGAATTATTCCGATGCTGACAACACTGTTCATATCCCTCTCGACTTTATACCCGAAGGCACTCTGCCTGAAGTCGTAACGTTCAATGTAAGCTCGGGCGGCGGCTTCGGAAAGTATACAGGTGCTTACGGTATCAATTCATCGGCAGGATATTATCAGTCGGGCGATACGGCTGTTTTCACGGAAAGCTCGGAGCTTGAACTCACATGGTTCGTGCCTGAGGCTGCAAAGGCGTATATCGCACAGGACAACGAGCTCGTGCTCGGATACTGGTGGAGCAAGCAGCCTTCGGTAACTGTAAATACGGTAAGCGTTAAGTACAGTCAGGGCGAGGGCTATACAGGCAAGATGCCTCCTTCCGCTTCCAAAAAGCAGGAGACTACGACGACCGCCTCTGCTGAGGCTGAGAACAGCGGCTTCAGAATGGCAGACGAGATAGTTGCACAGATAAAGGTCGGCTGGAATCTGGGAAATACCCTCGAAAGCTACAAGACCAGCAAAACGGGTCTGGATACCGAGACAGGCTGGGGAAATCCCAAGACCACAAAAGAGATCATAAAGAATGTAAAGGATTCGGGCTTTAATGCCATAAGAATACCTGTAACGTGGGCTGAGCATATGAACGAGACTACCATTCAGAACGAGTGGCTCGACCGTGTGCAGGAAGTAGTCGATTATGCATATGACGAGGGTATGTTCGTTATACTGAATATGCATCACGATGATTATATATGGTTCAAACCGCAGCCCGATACTTACAACGGCAACAGTATGCGCCTGCAAAACATCTGGGAGCAGATATCGGCTCGTTTTGCCGATTACGGCGACAGGCTCCTGTTTGAAGGAATGAATGAGCCGAGAACGGTCGGTTCGTCTATGGAATGGATGGGCGGTACAAAGGAAGAGCGCAGCATCGTTAATCAGTATGCTCAGGTATTCGTTGATACCGTAAGAGCAAGCGGCGGCAATAACGACAAGAGAACTCTTATCGTGCCGACATATGCTGCATCAGCCGAGAGCGTTGCGCTCAACGAGATGGTTATCCCGTCAGGCAGAAACATCATATTGTCTGTTCATTACTACGCTCCGTGGAAGTTCTCGGACGGAACGGAAACAGCCTTTACCGACAGCGGAAGAAGCGAGATAGATGCAAAGTTCGCAGAGCTGAAACAAAAGTTCATCTCAAAGGGCATACCCGTTCTCATAGACGAGTGCGGCTGCGTGAACTCGGCAAGCGAAGCAACACGCTGTGACTACTACAGATACTATATCAGTTCTGCAAAGGCTAACGGACTCAAGTGCTTTGTCTGGGACAACGGCAAGATGGACGGCGATTCAAGCTTCGGACTTTTCAACCGCAGTGCGCTCACATGGAACACTGCCATACTCAATGCGATAATGGAAGGCGCAAGATAATATTATAGAAATATTGTCCGTATCGTGAGGATTTTTCTCATGATACGGACATTTTGTATTTATTACCGCTTGACATTAGATAAAAAATATTATATACTACACGTAGTTGGTATTTTTTATACCGTCAATATTTTATTATCAAGGGGGAAACTTCATGAAGAAATTTATCTCAGTTATCGTTTCGGCAGCATTAGGTGTTTCAGCTATCGCAGCAATGCCATGCAGTGCAGAAGGTACAAAAGCGGCAAAAAAATCAGGTATTGTGATTCTTGGTGACAGTATCGCGTCAGGTTATACGGTAAAGGGCAATGTTCCTTATAATTACGGCGATATTTGCGGCGACTACCTCGGCTGCGATGTGTACAATTACGCAGTAGTCGGCGATAATACAGATGAGCTCCTTGCGCTCATAGAAGGCATGAACGCAGAGCAGAAAAAGAACCTTTCCAACGCCGAGTATGTTGTCATTTCTATCGGCGGAAACGATATCGGTGAATATGTTGCAAGAAAATTTCTGGAGTATGCAGCAAGCAAGACAGATCAGAAATTCCTGAATGACGGATATACGCTTGAAACTATCCCTGCAAAGCCAAGCATTTCCGATCTTATGAAGATGATAAATGTCAAGGGCGAGGGCGGACTTGTTGAATTCCTTAGCGGCAGTTATTCAAACGCACTTGAGCTCAACAGCCTTGTTTCGGGCATAAGTGCGAACCTCAGCTATTACGACGAGAGAAACGAAGGATATATCGCAAACAAGATAATCCCAAATGTAAAGAAGGCTGCTGATGAGATCAAGTCGGTAAATCCCGATGCAAGGATACTCGTTCAGAACATCTATCAGCCGCTTCAGCTCGAACCTACATATATCGCAAAGGTATACGGTACTGATTCCGACAAGGCTACTATGATAAATTTGCTGAGAAGCAAGTTTGAGACAATAATGAATTCGTTCGATACAGAGCTCAAAAGTGTAGACGGCATTGAAGTAGTCGATGTCAAGGCAGAGTTCACTGCACTTGATTCAAAGCCTACGGCAAAGGTACCCGGTCACGCAAACTACTTTATTGATATCCAGACAGGAAGCCTTGAAACAGGAGATATCCACCCCAACCAGAAGGGACACCTTGCTATCGCAGCAGCTGTCCTCGAAAAGATAGGCAAGCTCCACGATAACAGCAACCTTCTCAGAAAGGTATATTCAGATATTAGTGACAAGGACAAGTATCCTGAGATCGCTCTTGCAACATATAAGAAGGTAGCAGGAAAAGAACCCGTCATCACAACTACGACAACAACTTCAACGACCACAACAACAAAGAAGCCTACTACATCAACAACAACTTCAACGACTACAACAACAAAGAAGCCTACAACATCAACAACTACTTCAACGACCACAACAACAAAGAAGCCTACAACATCGACAACAACTTCGGCTACAACAACAAAGAAGCCTACTACATCAACAACAACTTCAACGACTACAACAACAAAGAAGCCTACTACATCAACAACTACTTCAACGGCTACAACAACAAAGAAGCCTACTACATCGACAACTACTTCAACTGCTAAAAAGACAACAACATCTTTGACTACAACGTCTGCAACAACTACTACAACGACCACACCTGCACCTACTGTAATGTATGGCGATGTAAACGGCGACAAGCACGTTGATTCCGTTGATGCAAGCCAGATCCTCAAGGAGTATGCAGCTCGTTCAACAGGCAAGACAGGTTCATTCACTGATGCTCAGGTGCTTGCAGGCGACGTTGACGAAAGCGGAAAGGTGGATTCTGTTGACGCATCAAAGGTACTTGCTTACTATGCATATCTTTCAAATGTAACAGGCGAGCCGAAATCGCTTAAAGACTTTATCAATAAAAAGTAAGCAGAGACTTATACAGCGGACAGTGTTGCAGCTGTCCGCTGATTCATATTGAGAGGACATAAATATTATGAAGAAGTTGTTTTTTATTTTCAATCCTGTGTCAGGAAAAAAAGTCATACACAAGAAGCTTGCGAAGATAATCGACGAGTTTGTAAAGGCAGGATACGAGATCAATATCCGTACCACACAGAGCGGTGAAGACGCTGTAAAGCAGGCTGAATATGCTTGCAAGAACGATTATGACAGGATCATTGTAGCAGGCGGCGACGGCACACTCAGCCAGTGCCTGCAAGGTATAATGAACAGTGAGAAGAAGCTGCCTATAGGATATATCCCCGCAGGCTCAACAAACGATTTTGCCGAGAGCCTTGGTATACCCGATGAGCAGATAAGAGCTGCAAAGTCCATTATCCACGGCAAGCCTGTAAAGTGTGACATAGGCGGACTCAACGACGTATACTTCACATATGTTGTCGGTTTCGGAGCTTTTACAAATCTTACATATGAAACTCCGCAGAACATCAAGAATGTATTCGGTCACCCTGCATACCTTGCAATGGCATTCCCTGAACTGAGAAAGCTTAAATCGGTACGTATGCGCGTAGAGCATGACGGCGAGACTCATGAAGATGATTATATAGTTGGCCTGATAACCAATGCTTCTCAGGCAGGCGGAGTGCTTAGATTCAAGGATTATACCCTTGATGACGGTCTGTTTGAGGTGCTTCTGGTGAGAAAGCCGAAGAATGCAACCGAGCTCAAGGGCATAGTCACAGCTCTGCTGAAAAATGACGTTACAAACAAGAATATGACATTCTTCCGCACGAATAAGCTCATAGTCACAAACCTTTCGGGCGAGCCTGTTCCGTGGACAAGAGACGGAGAGTACGGCGGAAATGCCGATGTAAATGAGATATGCTGCCATAAGCAGGCAGTAGAATTTGTTCTTCGCGCTAAGGGCAATCCGGCATTTGCAAATATCTGAGCATGAAGAATATCTACGGGAACAGGCAGCTTCTTGATATACTTGCAGGAATGGCTGCAAGCGGAAGGACTGCACATTCACTGCTTATCTGCGGAGAAAAGGGCAGCGGAAGAAAGCTCATCGCAAAATACTATACACAGGCTCTTATGTGTGAAGCTCCTGATAAGGGCAGACCGTGCGGAGCCTGCGTTTCCTGCGTGAACATAGAAAAGGGGATACACCCTGATGTTATATATCCCGAAAAGTCGGGAAAGCTGGGGAATTACAGCGTTACTGCGGCAAGAGATGTCATCGCCGATGCGTATGTCAGACCAAACAACAGCAGCGGCTGCAAGGTGTATATATTTGCGGACTGCCATAACGTTGACCTGAGGACCCAGAATGCATTGCTGAAGCTCATTGAGGAACCGCCTGATTATGCTTATTTCATATTCACCAGCGGTTCAAAGTCCGAATTCCTGCCGACTATAATCTCACGATGCGTGTGCTTCAATACAGCTCTGTGTACCGAGGACGAAGCGGTGCAGGCGCTTGCCGAGAGCGGATATGAGCAGTCCGCAGTAAAAGCGGCGGTAAGCTGCTTCCACGGCAACATCGGTATGTGCGAAAGCTATATAAACGATGAGGAGCTGAGAAAGCGTGTGGATTTGACAAAATCCCTTGCTGATAGTATAATAAGAAAAGACGAATATGCTCTCAATGCGGGACTTTTCGCCCTTGGAAAAGAGCGTGAAGATGTTCGTGAGGTGCTGACCATGCTCGATAAGCTGATGCGTGACGCGGCGGTGCTCGAAAAAGACGTGAATGCCGATACTATAGGCTGCTCCCGTGAGGGAGCCGAAAGGCTTTCACGGGCACTGACGGCGTATCAGTCCGCAAGGATACACAGCTGTATCGAAAGAGCTTGGAACGCGGTTGAGAGCAATGTGAATATACCGCTGGCGCTGACAGCGCTGGGGGCTGAAATAATGGAGATAGTCGGATAGACTTTCAGATAAGGAGCTTTTAATGAAAGAAATAGTCGGAGTACGTTTTAAAAGCGTAGGAAAAATATACTACTTTTCCCCCGGGGATATCAACGCGCAGGTGGGCGACAAAGCTATCGTTGAGACAGTGCGCGGAGTAGAGTGCGGCGAGGTAGTCATCGCCAACCGCCAGATAGAGGACGACCTTATATCATCACCGCTGAAGCCGATAATCAGGCTCGCGGACGAGAACGACCTCAGAATAGTTGAGAAGAACAAGCAGCGCGAAAAGGACGCTTTCAGGATATGTGAGGAAAAGATAGCCTTCCGCAAGCTGAACATGAAGCTCGTTGACGTTGAGTGTACCTTTGACAATAATAAGCTGCTCTTTTACTTTACAGCCGAGAACCGCGTTGACTTCCGTGAGCTGGTAAAAGACCTTGCCGCTGTATTCAGAACAAGAATAGAGCTGCGCCAGATCGGTGTACGTGACGAAGCAAAGATACTGGGCGGACTGGGTATCTGCGGCAGAGAGTTCTGCTGTAAGGCATATATGGGCGATTTCCAGCCTGTATCTATAAAAATGGCAAAGGAGCAGGGACTTTCCCTCAATCCTACAAAGATATCGGGCACCTGCGGCAGACTTATGTGCTGTCTCAAAAACGAGCAGAACGCATATGAAGCCCTTCTGAAGATAACTCCTAAGATAGGCGCTATCGTAGTAACTCCCGACGGCGATAAGGGTAAGGTCGAGGACGTTAACCTCATCACAGGAAAGCTGCGCGTAAAGACCGATAAGTCCGAAGTGCCTGTAACGCTTGACAGGAGCGAAGTAAAGCTTCTCAAGGACGCTGAGATAAGAGTAAACAAGGAAGAGCTCAAAGCCTTGAAGAACCTTGAGGACAAATAATGCAGCAGCTGCAAAAGGTAAATTACGGACTGCTTCTCGATAAGAAGATAGCCGAGCTGGAAAAAAACGGCGAAAGACCGTCGCTTCTGCTCCATGCCTGCTGTGCTCCATGCAGCAGTCATACGCTTACTGTGCTGGAGAAATACTTCCGTATAACGCTTTATTTCTGCAATCCCAATATAGCTCCCGAGGAGGAGTACGTATTCCGTCTCAATGAGCTGAAAAGGCTTGTTCGTGAAATGGGACTTGATATACCCATTATCGAGGAGGACTACGACCCCACGCCCTTTTATGAGCTTGCGAAAGGTCTTGAAGACCTGCCCGAGCGCGGAGAGCGCTGCCGTAAGTGCATAGAGTACCGACTCCGCAAGGCAGGAGCAAAGGCTAAGGAGATTTCCTGCGACTTCTTCACGACCACCCTCACTATCAGTCCGCACAAGGACTGCACGTTCATCAACGAGTGCGGAGCCCGTTTGCAGGACGAATTGGGAGTTGCCTACCTTTTCTCTGATTTCAAGAAGCATGAGGGCTACAAGCACTCCATAGAGCTGTCAAGGCAGTATAATTTGTATCGTCAGAACTACTGCGGCTGCGTCTTTAGTAAGAAGTAAGCAGTTAGTAGTAAGTAGTGTATGGGGCAGATAGTATCACCTGTTTATGGAGAATAAAAAATGCTTGATAATTTTGATGTTGCGCTTTTTTTAAGCGGTATAGGCGATATACTTATATGGTGCGGGATATATTTTCTGTACGCTAAGGCACATATCCGAAATGCTGAGAAAAATGGCAGCGAGCCTGAACTGAAAAAGCTTAGAATAGTTTTTGTCACAGCTTTTTTGATAACGCATATTTTTTATGTATGGATAGGCTTTGAAGTTGTAAAATGGGGCGGACCTGATTAATTATACGTTAGGGAGTTAGAAATGGGCAAAGAATTAAAAACCAACGCAATGCGTTTCCTTGATAAAAGCAAGATAGAGTACACAGTGCAGACCTACGAGTGCGACGAGTTCATCGACGGTATCCACACCGCCGAAAAGCTGGGACAGCCCCTTGACGAGACTTTCAAGACCCTCGTTGCGCAGGGTAAGAGCGGCAGCTATTACTGCTTCCTTATACCCGTAGCGCTTGAGCTTGACATGAAAAAGGCTGCAAAGAGCGTAGGAGAGAAGTCCGTGGAGCTTATCCACGTAAAGGACATAACGAAAATAACAGGCTATGTCCGCGGCGGCTGTACTCCTATTGGCATGAAGAAGCAGTTCATGACGGTAGTGCATAACAGCGCCGAGAGCCTGCCGCAGTTCTACATAAGCGGCGGACGCATAGGCGTACAGATACACCTGTCGCCGCAGGAGCTTGTAAAGGCTATTCGCGGCAAGTTCGAGGACATCATACTATAAGCCGTACATAAAAACACAGCAGAGGAGGTCGGGAAATGGCAGATGAACCAATCAGCGAGAAGCTTTACTGCGTCGGCAGAGCTGTCGTTGACAAGAGCTTTCACACTCAGAGCGGAGATGAAGCGTTTTTCGGCTTTTTCGGCAATGACGTAGTCTACTCCATACGCCGTACCATTTGCGACGAGGACTTTCCGCGCATACAGGAATGTATGCAGCTTGCTGCTGTCGGAGAAGTCCGACGGACGGTAATACGCATGAAGGGCGTAAGCAGCGAATACCGCTGGATACTTGCATCTGTAAGGCGAATGGGCGAGGAGAGTGCCGAACCCCTCTACAGCCTGACCTTCAGCGATGTGTTCTCTCTGGAATCGGCTGCGTACAGACGCGAGAGGAGCGTTTCGGAGTATCGACATATCCTTAGTCTTGTGTCCGACCTTGCATTTGAGTACAGCTTTGAAACAAAAAAGATACACATATATATGTTCGACTGCTTCCGCGAGATAGTCCTTGTGGACGAGGAGCTTGAAAAGTGGCGTGAAAACGCTGTTGCATCGGGGTATGTTATGCCGCGGTGCATTGAGACCTTCAACGCTCTGTGCAGGGATATACGCAGCGGAGTATACCGCTTCGACCATGAGTTCGAGTCCTCGGTGCTCACAGGCGGAAAGACCAGGGAGATGTGTCTTTTCCGCGGCATTACCCGATACGACGATCCCTTTGACCGCAAGGTCAGCGGAATCATTTCTGTAGTCAGTGCAAGAAACAAGAGCAAGGACGTGAATCTTGCCCTTGAAGCTAACAGAGACTCGCTTTCGGGACTTCTCAACAGAAGAGCGATAACCGCCTTTGCGCAGGATATACTTGCCGAAAAGCCCGGGTACAATGTTAATCTCGTACTGCTGGATATCGACAATTTCGGCAGCATAAACAATGATTACGGTCATCTTTTCGGCGATGAGGTCATATATAATATTGCGGGCATAATAAAAAAAGAGATAAGCGGACGCGGTATTGCGGGAAGGATAAGCGGCGGCGGCTTCCTGATAGTCCTTGAGAATACAGGCAGCGAGGAGGAGTTGCGCAGCGTTCTCCGAGCCATACGCACAAATACTGAATCTGCCTTTGCCGATCGTTTTGAGAGCCTGCGGATCACCTGCTCTATGGGAATATCGACATATCCCGTTGACAGCACGAGCTACGACGAGCTTTTCATGCAGGCGGACAAAGCTCTGTATATCGCGCAGCAAAAGGGACAGAACCGCTATGTGATATACGACATAAACAAGCACGGTCCCGTTGAAAGGGACATTGAGAACAAAATAGCCTTTCTAAGCGGAAAGGGCGAAGCAAACGAAAAACTCGGCTTCGTCAGCGAGCTTGCCGAAAGCCTTGTGCTGGGCAGGATACCTGATGTATCGGTGCTCCTTGAACAGGTGAGAGCGCAGTTCGGACTTGACGATATATGTGTGTTCGCAGGGGGAGATATGGGACTGATACTAAGCTGCGGAAATGCAGCTTCAAAGAGCGCATCGTATCTTCTGAGCAATAACTATACCGAGAGATTTTCGGGGGACGGAATATTTGTCATAGATAATGTCAATGAGCTGGAGGGACGCGACGACAACGCCATGGAACAGCTTATCGGACAGAACATAGGCGGAGCCGTCCAGTATCTCATAACCGATGACAGCATGATAAAGGGAATGATATCATTCTGCTATATCGGACGCTTCAAAAAGTGGTCGGTAATGGATATCAATTATTTTGCCGTGATAGGCAGGACTATCTCGGCGCTGCTGAAAAAGCAGGCTTATATTTAAATTAAAGGGATATGACAGGTCATTCTGCACTAAAAACGAAGTGCTGATTTATGCATCTATACAAAGTTTTGAAAAAAGTGCAACGAAATGCCCTGTTCAAGACACTTATATATTAGATAAGCGTTTTCATTGCTCACCATACTAAAAATATACGGGCAATTTTACGGGGGGAAATACTATGGAAAGAACACTGACAGCCGTTTCGGCGATAATACTATTGATAGGCTGCTGCACAGGCTGCGGCAAAGGGAAAATAAAACAAGCGATACCTAAGATATGCTTCATGTACTACAGGAGCTTTGAGGGTGCTTCAACTGTGCTGTTCTGCGACAGCAGCGGCAGCTGTTACAACATACTTTCTGCTGATGTTATGAGCATGAAGCTCGAAGACCTGATATCGGGCTATGAAGCAGGCAAGCTTGAAAATGATATAAAGCTTGTGAAAAAACTCGATGAAGCTGAACTTGAAGAAGCTCATATGAAGCTTCAGGGAGCTGTTGCAAAAGGGAACTGCGAGCTGCGTGTTCCGAGCACACTTCCCGCTGTAGAAGCTCCGCAGAATTACTGGTATGGGGTGTATTATGATGAAAATGATACTCCTGCGAGGGTGGAGATCCACGCGAATCAGTGCATGACGGATATTGATTCAGCAAACAAGGATGTTAACGAAGTATATGAATGGTTCTCAGACAGTCTGAATGGAAATAAGTAAAAGGAAGAAAATTAGCACTCTCATAGCGAGAGTGCTAATTTTCATTATATCGTCACAAAGCTGTGATATTTCTTTCAAAAAACAGCAGTATCATATAGACAATGAAACGAAAGGAAGCGATACCGGTGGAAAGTGCATATTACATGGAAAACTGCATAGGATAAATATGATGGCTTATCATCGTGATAAGCGGAATAATTATTTGGAGGCATGAATTATGTATGGACTTACACCTTTTGGCGGCACAGGATTTGATCTGTGGAACGCATTCAATGATTTTGACAAGGACTTTTTCGGCGGCAGAATGCCTGTAAACAACTGCAAGACCGATATCCGCGATGACGGCAATAAGTATGTTCTTGAGTCAGAGCTCCCGGGCTTTGAAAAAGAGGATATCAAGCTTGACATCAACGGAACACAGCTGACTATATCGGCTGAGCACAGTACGAACAACGACGAAAAGGACGACAAGGGCAATTATATCCGCAGAGAGCGTACATTCGGCTCTTATAAGAGGAGCTTTGACATTGGCGACACTGATCCCGAAGCTATCAGTGCCGAGTACAAGAATGGTATCCTTACCATTGAACTGCCAAAGAAAGCGCCTGAAGCCCCTGTGGCAAGAAGACTTGAGATCAAGTAAACTTAACATAAACACACCCTTTATCCCCACCTGAAAACAGGTGGGGATTTTTTTGTTATGGACGAATACTGACATATGTTGAGTTGAAAAAGACGGGATAATGTGCGATTTATTGAATCGTTTATGCATGATTACCATTCAAAGATTCAAAAATCCGTCGGAATATACAAATTGTTCTTATGGATAAAATTAATTCTTCACTTTTTTGACTGAATATGCTATAATACTATATATACGTATCTTTGCAGCTGTTTTCGGAGGTGAATGTGACAATTGAAAAGACTGTACATCACAGACCTTGACAGTACACTTCTGAATTCAAATGGCGAAATATCGCCGAAAACGGCAGATATCATCAACTCGCTCATCTCGGACGGGCTGTACTTTACATTTGCTACGGCGAGATCGGTATATTCGGCAAAGCCCATAACATCGGCAATTGATATAAATGTGCCGTGTATACTCATGAACGGCGTGAGCATCTACGACCTGTCTGCGGACGGATATATCGCCAATCAGTACATACCCGTGAGCGCTTCGGCGAAGATAGTCGAAGCCTTTCGCAGAGCTGATGCCGAGTGCTTTATGTACCGCTTCAATGAGGGAGTCCTTACCTGCTATTACACCGAGATAACCAGCCGTGTGATGAAAGCCTTTGCAGAGGTGCGCAAAAACAACTACAACAAGCCCTATGTGCAGTGCAGTTCGCTGCTTGAAGCTGCCGATGATATGACCATATATTACACGGCGCTGACGGACTACGAAAAGCTTCTCCCCGTCAAGGAGACTGTTGACGGCATGGAGGACGCTGACTGTGCTTTCTACAAGGACACATACACAGGAAAGTGGTTTCTGGAGGTCTTTTCGGCTAAGGCTTCAAAGTCCAACGGCATACGCTTTCTGCGTGAGCAGTATGGCTTTGACGAGGTAGTCGCTTTCGGGGACAACCTCAACGACCTGCCTATGTTCGCACAGGCTGACAGGAAAATAGCAGTCGGTAATGCAAGGGACGAGGTAAAAGCTGCTGCGGATACAGTCATCGGCACTAACGACGAAGACGGTGTGGCACAGTGGCTGCGCGATGAAATGAGCCGTTAGCCGCTCCCTCATGGCTAAAAGCTAAAGGCTAAGGGCTTGATAAATATGATAATTTTTAACAAGAAAGGAAAATATATAAGATGAAGAAATTAATGCTGGGAAATGAAGCCTTCGCAAGAGGCTTATACGAAGCTGGCTGCCGCGTAGTATCAAGCTACCCCGGTACACCTTCCACTGAGATCACAGAGGAAGTAGCTAAGTACGACGAGGTATACGCAGAGTGGGCTCCTAACGAAAAGGTCGCTATGGAGACAGCTCTCGGAGCTTCTATCGCAGGCGCAAGAAGCTTCTGCGGAATGAAGCACGTTGGTCTCAACGTTGCCGCAGACCCGCTTTATACAGCAGGATATACAGGAGTAAATGCAGGTATGGTCATCGCAGTTGCTGACGATCAGGGTATGCACTCCTCTCAGAACGAGCAGGATAGCCGTCATCACGCTATCGCTTCAAAGGTACCTATGCTGGAACCGTCTGATTCAACAGAATGTAAGGAGTTCGTCAAGCTTGCATTCGAGCTTTCCGAGAAGTTTGACGCACCATTCATAGTAAGAATGTCCACAAGAGTTGCTCACTCACAGAGCATCGTCGAAATGGAAGACCGCAATGACCTTCCGCTCAAGGACTACGAAAAGACACCGAGCAAGTTCGTTATGATGCCTGCTTACGCAAAGGGCAGACACGTATTCGTTGAGGAGCGCACAAAGAAGCTCATCGAGTACGCTGAGACTTCACCTCTCAATCGTGTGGAGATATCGGACAAGGCTGAATTCGGCGTTATCACCAACGGTGCAGCATACCAGTACGTAAAGGAAGCTCTCGGCGACAAGGCTTCCGTACTCAAACTGGGTATGGTAAATCCTCTCCCTGTAAAGCTCATTCAGGACTTCGCTGCTAAGTTCGAGCAGGTATACGTTATCGAGGAGCTTGACGGCATCATCGAGGAACACTGCCGCAACATCGGCGTTAACAACGTAAAGGGCAAGGAGATATTCGGCTACATCGGAGAGCTTCCGCAGTCTGTTATCGCAGAGAAGCTCCTCGGCGAGAAGAAGGAGTTCGTAACTCTTGAAGACGATATCCCTGTACGTCCTCCTGTAATGTGCGCAGGATGTCCTCACAGAGGTCTGTTCTACTGCTTAAAGAAGCTGGGCGTAACAGTATCGGGTGATATCGGCTGCTATACTCTCGGCGCAGCAGCTCCTCTCAATGCTATCGACACA
>CACZEJ010000026.1:0-3536 GCA_902780115.1 Ruminococcus flavefaciens
ACGCGCGGTGTTCAACAATCTGCTCTGCCTCGGCATTTACGGCGAGGTCAATGACGCGTTCAGGGAGCTCGGGCTCGACCTTGCAGACCTCGAGGTCATCGAGGACGCCGCCCTCGGAAACGGCGGTCTCGGACGTCTTGCGGCGTGCTTTCTCGACTCGGCGGCTACTCTCGGTCTGCCGCTCGACGGCTACGGCATACGCTACAAGTACGGACTTTTCAAGCAGTCCATCGTTGACGGCTTCCAGCGCGAGGATATCGACGACTGGACAAGATACGGCGACCCGTGGTCGGTGCGCTGCGACGAGGATACTGTCCTTATCGAGTACAGCGATCAGACCGTAAAGGCTGTCCCCTATGATATGCCTGTATTCGGCTTCCGCACCGAAAATGTGGGCACTCTCAGGCTCTGGCAGGCTGAACCTGTCAAGGAGTTCGACTTCGATGTGTTCAACAAGCAGGACTACCTTGAAGCCTCAAAGGAAAAGATATTCGCAGAGGATATCTCCCGTGTGCTCTACCCTAACGACGATACCGACGACGGCAAGAAGCTCCGCCTGAAGCAGCAGTATTTCTTCAGCAGCGCTTCCCTTACCGACATCATAAAGAAGCACAAGGCGCGTTTCGGCACTCTCGACAACCTTGCGGACTACATCTCCGTACAGCTCAACGATACCCACCCTGTGATCTCTATACCCGAGCTTATAAGACAGCTTGTGGACAACGAGGGCTATACCTTTGAAGCTGCTCTCGCTATGGCAAAGAAGATATTCAACTACACCAACCACACCGTAATGCAGGAGGCTCTCGAAAAATGGCGCACAGACCTCGTTGAGGAGCTTCTCCCGAGGATATACGCTATAATCATACAGATAAATGAAGCTCTTATCGCCGATATGTACGCAGCAGGCGTTGAAAAGGAAAAGATAAACCGCATAAAGATCATCAAGGGCGATCTTATCCACATGGCAGACATGGCTTGCTATGCTTCCAGCCATATCAACGGCGTTGCGGAGATACACACCCAGATACTCAAGGACAGTGTTCTCGCCGACTGGTACAGCCTTTATCCCGAGCGCTTCCGCAACGAGACCAACGGTATCACTCAGCGCCGCTGGATAGCTCTCTGCAATAAGGAGCTCTCCGCGCTCATCACCGAGCTTCTCGGCAGTGACGACTGGATAAACGATCTGGACAAGCTGAAGGAGCTTTCCAAATTTGCTGACGACGAGAATATACTCCGCCGCTTCATCGACATAAAGCAGGACAAGAAGCAGCAGCTTGCCGACTTCATAAAGGCACACGACGATATCACGGTCTCGCCTGATTCTGTGTTCGATATACAGATAAAGAGACTTCACGAGTATAAGCGCCAGCTCCTCAATGCCTTCTCCATACTCTGGATATACTACGGCATAAAGGACGGCAGCATACAGAACTTCAAGCCAACGACTTTCATCTTCGGAGCTAAATCCGCTCCGGGATACCGCCGCGCAAAGGCTATAATCAAGTATATCAACGAGATCGGCAGAGTTGTTTCCGAGGACGCAGAGACACGCGATCTGATAAAAGTCGTTTTCGTACAGAATTATAACGTTTCCTACGCTGAAAAGCTGGTGGCAGGCGCTGATATCTCGGAGCAGATATCCACAGCAGGCACAGAGGCAAGCGGAACGGGCAATATGAAGCTCATGCTCAACGGCGCTGTTACTCTCGGTACCTACGACGGCGCTAACATCGAGATCGTTCAGGAAGCAGGCGAAGAAAACAACTATATCTTCGGTGCTCGCGTTGAGGACCTCGAAAAGATAGTTCCCGATTACGACAGCCGAAAGATATTCGCTGAAGACGCAATGGTGCGCAAGGTGGTATCCTCGCTTATCGACGGAACTGTTTCCGACGGCGGCAGCGGCGATTTCCGCGAGCTGTACATGGCTCTCCTCGACGGTGCGAGCTGGCACGCTCCCGACCACTACTACCTCCTCGGCGACCTGAGAGACTACGTTGAGACAAAGCTGCGCTGCATATACGACTACAGCGGCGACAGACTTTCATTCGCAAAGAAACAATGGCTGAATATGTGCAATGCAGGAAAATTCAGCTCTGACAGAACTATTGCAGACTACGCTGAAAACATCTGGGGTATCTGCCGATAAAGCTCATGCCCTACAGCTGATATGTTGATAATGGGCGAACACTGTGTTCGCCCATTGAGATGTATAAAGCTTTCATCAGTATACGAAAGGCGGCGATATTTTGAACAGGCTGATAGACAAAACTGCCATTTTCCTCATATGCATCATGGGCATTGTCATGTCGGACAGCTTTTACTCCCCTGTACTTGCAGCTGTTATGACTGTAACGATCTCCTCATCGGCGCAGCTTCTGACAGGAACTGCGGCAGCCTCTGTACTGATAGCAGTCAGCTCGCTGCTGTGCGGATTTTTCCCGCTGGCATTCTGTTCGGTGCCGCTGCTGCTCTACGACGCTATGTGTGAGAAAAAATGGTGGCTGACGCTTCCTGCGGCAGCTGTCATCGCAAACATTGACTCACTCAAACCCGAACAGCTGATAATCACCGCAGTTGGTACGGTTATCGCTGTAATAATCTACATAAGAGTATCTCACCTCGAAGAGACTGTCAGGACACTTACCCTGCTCCGCGATGAAGCAGCAGGCAGGAACCTCCAGCTCTCGGAACAGAATATCAGCCTTGCAGAGGCTCAGGACAACGAGATACATATCGCTACACTGAAAGAGCGCAACCGCATTGCCCGTGAGATACACGACAATGTGGGACATATGCTCACACGCTCCCTGCTCCAGTCAGGAGCTCTCCTCGTCATCAACAAGGACGAAAACCTCCGCGAACCGCTGGAAAGCCTGCGCAATACTCTCGACAGCGCTATGACCAGCATACGCGAAAGCGTCCACGACCTTCATGACGATTCCATTGATCTTGAAAAGGTGCTTCGTGAAAGCATCGCTTCTGTAGACCACCGCTTCACTGTTGATCTTGACTGCGATATCGGAGAAAATGTCGCGGGAAATATCAAGCTCTGCATCATCGGTGTTGTAAAAGAAGGACTATCCAACGCTGTAAAACATTCCAGCGGCGATCATATAAGCATAACCGTCCGTGAGCACCCTGCATTCTATCAGCTCATGCTGACAGACAACGGCAGCTGCTCCGAGATAAAAGAAAGCGGCATCGGTCTGAAAAATATGCGCGACCGTGCCGAAGCTCTGAAAGGAGTCATCACTTTTGCTCCGTCAAATGACGGCTTCAGGATATTCATGTCAATACCTAAATCACTACCCCATTAAATATTTATATATAATTGTTTTTGAAATATATTGAGAGATATACCCTTCTCATACGTCTAATAAGTGAGAAAGGATATTTCTCTGGAAAGGAGGCGCTCATGGATAACGGTGCAAGTAGCTACCGCCGTTACCTTGACGGTGATGACAACGGATTAGTTGATCTGATCCGTGATTATAAAGACGGTCTTATCCTTTATCTCAATGGCATAA
>CACZEJ010000026.1:3559-18768 GCA_902780115.1 Ruminococcus flavefaciens
TTCTGCTAAAAAACCTAAATTTTCAGGAAAAAGCTCTTTTAAAACATGGCTGTACTCCATAGCCCGCAATGCCGCTATAGACGGTATGCGAAAAAGAAAGCATTTATCCGACCGACCTGCAGATGATTTCTATGATATTTCCGATGAGCGCGATATAGAAAAAGATTATTTGCGGGAAGAACAAAAGATCTCACTTCACAGGGCAATGGCTTCCCTCACTTCTGATTACAGACAGGTGCTTTACCTGACCTTTTTTGAGGATCTGAGTAATGCCGAGGCTTCTATTGTAATGCACAAGAGCAAACGACAGGTGGAAAACCTGTAGTACCGAGCCAAGCTTGCGCTGAGATCAAAGCTTGAAAAGGAGGGCTTTGAGTATGAAAGATTATAATGAGATCGCAAACAGAGTTTTTCAGCGCAGAGATGAGTATTTAGAGAAAAAGAAACGCAAAAAGGCAATATTCTTCAAGCGGGCAGCTATCGCTTTCAGCTGCTGTATCATGATGATGGTGGGTCTGAGCATCTGGCAGATGGACCTTCTAAAGGACATCAAGCCTGATAAGGATACAGATATCTACATAACGACCGAGGCAACTACTACTTCTGCCAATAATAATTTACCTGTTACCACTTCCGCAGCAACAACTTCCGAAGGAAGTATAACGACCACTGTTACTTCTTCAGACACTGAATATACAAAGACAACTGCCTCATCAACAGCAGTCGGAAACCGCACTACTGTTACTACGAGCAGGAAGTCATCAGACGGAACTTCCACAGGAAATGTTCGCACAACATCTTCAGGAATGGAAATAACAGCTCCATCACGTTCATCAACAAGCCGCTTACAGACAACTACATATCTGACGACAGGAAACTCAAAGGCGACTTCGACTTCTATGCGCCGTACAACTTCAACAACAAGGCGCATGACCACTACAACAAGGCGTGTAACAACGACTACAACAAGACATCACACAACTACAACAACAAGGCGTGTAACAACGACCACGACAAGACGTAACACAACTACTACCACGAGAAGAATCACAACAACCACACGAATCCCACCTGTATTCACAACTACTACAAGACCGTATAATACCACAACCTCTCTCACCTATACGACGACTTACCGTCCGCCTATGACCACAACTTACCGACCGCCTATGACCACAACTACTGTATATTTTACAGCTACTACAATATGGTACACCTCGGCAACAACGAATATCCCATGGTATACATCGACCTCAACTACGGTCTTACCGTGGCATACAACGACAGTCGGCACTACAATACCTGTAACATCAATTCTTACCACACTGACAGAACCGCCTTATATGACGACTACCACAAAACCTGCTCCGTGTACATCTTTCAAGTACAACGATACGACCTATACTCTGCTGAACAGCGATCTGATCCTGGATATCGACGATACCGATGAAGTATTGAGTTACGAAAGCTCGTATTCCGATATCACACATATGCCGATATCTTATACGGTGTACAAATATAAAAACTACGATCCGCGGTTATTATGCATGGTCAAATTCGACTCGGACGACAAGGTATATCTGGGAATAAATGAATATTTCGTTCCGCAGGATATAGCAGATTTCCTTGAAGCAACCGACTTCAGGAACGCCGTCATTTCAGATGATGCTTACGACATTGTAAAATCAGAGGTGATCCAATCGTATAGCAAAGAAAAGCTCTTGCAAGCACTTGCACCTTTTGCAGATACGCCTGTAGCTGTACTTGATACCGTACAAAATGAATTATTAGAGCTTTCATTTGAATTTGATGATGTAAAGGCATCGTATATGAATATTAGCTACAATGTCTCAGGATTTATAGTCCTTAATGAAAATGGATTGTTGGAAATAAATTCTTACGGCATCAGCTTCTACGCCGACATAGGTGAAGAAAATATTAATAAAATTTATAAACAACTAACAAGTTAGAAACAGCCCGTACCGCCCATTTTTAGGCAGTACGGGCTGTTTTGCAAGTTCCTCATTTTGTCCACCAAATATTTGTTTTGTCGGTTGTTATCAATTCACATTTTATTTATAATAAAAATATAGCAATATTGATTGCTAAGGGATAAAAATTTGGAGTGATAATAATTGAATAAAATAATCTCGGCGGCAGGAATATCTTTCCCTAAGCCTTGTTCGGGATCATCTCCGCCAATGACAGGTGCTGTGTTTGATACCTCAGTCGGCTCAAAGCACGACTGCCGTATAAGCATCTTGCCTTTCGGAGATCACAGGCAGTCTTTTACTGCCGCGAAGAACTTTTATATTGCAAATTCCCGACTGTTTCCCTTCAGTACCTACCTCATCATATCTGAACATACGGGAACATTCGGTATTGAATACCTCTCTTTTACGAAAAAGCCTGTTTTCAGCTTTTTCAAAACAACATCAACTCTTGAGGGCAGCAGTGGAAATAATATGCCAAGCGAACCTGTTATCCCTCCCGATAATACAGACCCTGATGAAAATGGCTATTGTTTCCACAACACCTTTGAGGGTGGTACTTTCAGCTGGGAGGGGCGCGGTACTGCTAAGGCTCTGCCATGCAGCCGCACTCCCGACAGATCTGAAGGTCAGAGCTCAGGCAAGAGTGATGCTGATCCAAAACGTTTGGTACTCATGCTGTATTACGCAGATTCAGCGTGAGATACTCATAAATACGTAGAGTTTTTTCATATCGTCAGGCGATGACAAAGGTGAGCGGACCCTCTCCCGCCGCCTTTGTTTCCTGACGACGCATGCTTGCAGCGGACAGTGCTATAGCCGCTGCTAAGCTGCTCATATCTTCGGCTGCCTCCTACCATCTTTCGCAGCCGAGGGGCATATGGGCAAACAGATCAATGTTACAGACACTATTATAAAGTTCCGCAATACGGAACTGCGATAAATTTTCAAGTGCAATCCACAGTACGGACCGCGGCATTCGGTTAGGTACATTATATATTTTCAGCCGCAGATAAGCGGCAAAACGATCGCAGCACTTAATCCGCTCTTTAATTATACTAATATTTCCTGCATATTTTTTTAGTCAACAGACCCGCAGGCGGGGAGACTCTGCACTATACTCCCCTGACCTGCATTCGGGTTTGAATACTTGTAAGTTCTGACAGGATAGCTCGGAACTTGCAGGCAAGGACAGTATTACGCAGAGATCGTACCACAAAATTTTACAAAGACTATAGGCGGTCTTTGTGATATATTGTTTTAAATTCCTTTGGCTATCCTTCCTTATGTAAGAGGGCAAATCAGAACAGTCTTATCTCCTTGGGCGGGAGGTAGGGCTGTTGCTCTTTTTATAGTGATATTTTCATTATATCATCAAGCGGTACACGAAGTCCGCCGCAGAACACAAGCTGCCGCGACACTTCCTCTATGAAGCGCACATTCCCCGACACTGTAACGTATCTGCCGCCGCTTTTGTGCTTGTCGGGAACAAAATATGTCACCTCGCAGTAAGGCTCTGCGGCGATACGAGCGCCGAGAAGCCTTATTTTTTCGTTCAGTTCCGCCGCGTCGTCCTCGCAGAGCTCGGCTTTGCTGTCGGTGAGCCGTGCAGTCTCGCACACAGCGTCCTCATAGCCTGTGAGCGCCGCAAACGGTGCGAACTGTGCCGCACGGCTGCGGCGAGGCATCTGTGCCCGTGTCTTCGAGACATGGTGCGGCATATTCATTATATCTTCGTAACTGTCCGACATAGTAACCCTCCATTCAAGCTTATAGCAGCTGACACCGCAGCCCCTCTGTATTATATTTTACCCCAACATTTATGCTCTGTGTCCGCCTATCTGCCTGTTGCGCGAACGGGCAGTAGCTCCTTCACAGAGATTAGTTCCGCGCAGAACGGCATTCTTGCCGTAGCGCTCCTTCATTCTCAGCATAGCGAGCTGAAGGTTCTTTTCGCGCCTGAGCTCCGCTTTTTCCGCACTGCGGCGGCGCTCGTCCTCCTCAATATCCGTGAAGAAGTCAAGCTGACGCAGCTCCTCACGCACACTCCCCGCAGGCACTACTCTGTTCGCACATATCGTTATCCTGCGCACCAGAAGCATACTGTCCGTGATACGGTCAAAAAGCTCCACAGCAGCCTCTGTAATACGCTTTGACGATGACACCTGTGCCGCAAGATTCACCGTTCCGTGAGCGTGTACGGGAACAGGTCTGCCATAGTGGTCAAGTACTACCTTTCCCGTATAATTCCTTATTATATCCTCTCTGCGGAGATTCTCCACGTCATAGCCGACAGTAAGCGTCAGCTGATCTGTCACCAGACCCTTCCCCACAAGGTCAAGAGACAGCATATCAGCCATTTCCCATGTTATCAGCCGTGCAGTATCATGCTCGGTAGCCTCCTGCAAGACCTGCCCCGAGCTTATACTGTTCACTTCGGGACGATAGCTCTTTATATCCGCTATGGTACAGGGTTCCCAGCCCCATGCGTGGTCTATGAGGAGCTCCGCATTTACCCCAAACATCTTATACAGTGCCTTTTCCCCGAACTCCGATGCAGAAAAACGCGCTATATCTCCCATTGTAAAAATGCCGCAGTGTTCAAGCCTGCTCGCATATCCGCGTCCCACGCGCCAGAAATCCGTCAGCGGACGATGCCCCCACATAAGTTTTCGGTAAGACATCTCGTCCAGTTCCGCAATACGCACGCCGTCCTTATCGGGCGGCATACGCTTTGCGACAATATCCATAGCTATCTTGCAGAGATAAAGGTTAGTACCTATCCCCGCAGTGGCAGTAATGCCCGTGGTTTTCAGAACGTCGCGTATCATAGTCATTGCAAGCTCATGGGCAGTCATTCCGTAAGTATCCAGGTACGCCGTTGCATCTATGAATACCTCATCTATCGAGTATATGTGTATATCCTCTGGCGCTATGTATTTCAGGTATACATTGTATATCCTTGTGCTGTATTCTATGTACAGTGCCATTCTCGGGACCGCCGTGATATACGACAGCTCCAGCGACGGGTCGGCTTTAAGCTCGCTGGCGATACAGGACTTATCGCGGAACTTCCTGCGCGGAGCTTTATATCTCCGCACCGCATTCACGTCTGCCGTCTGCGCCACGACCTCGAAAAGGCGCGGTCTTCCCGAAACTCCGCAGGCTTTCAGCGACGGCGACACCGCAAGACATATAGTTTTTTCAGTCCTGCTCTTATCGGCTACCACAAGATTTGTATCAAGGGGATCGAGCCCGCGTTCGACACACTCGACCGAAGCATAGAACGACTTCAGGTCTATCGCTATATATTTCTTTTCCATGCTCCTGCTCCTTTCAGAACATATGTTCTGTATATATTATAATCCTGATATTACAAATTGTCAAGTACTTTCACAGAAAATAAAATGTATTTACTTTAGGCAAATTATGTCTTCTGCTCGTTTAAACCCGATGTTCCACAAAAATTCCTCAGAGTTCCACAGCAATATCCTCGTTTTTGCTTTCCTGCTTGTATAAAACCCACAAAAAATAACCTCTATTTTTTCTATTAAGTTTTTTGCGATTAGTTGACACTTTGTACATTTAGTGATATAATTTTGTATGGGACTATGAGGGGAAATACCAAAAAAATCACGTTTTAAATACAAAAATAAAAAGATATCAAACAATTATTTACTGAACTGTTCCAATAACTAATTTTACTTACGAACTGTATATCAGTCCTTATTTTATTCAGGGAGATGTGTATTAAAATGAATCAAGACTCTATTTCATTTGATCTCGGTTGTAATTTTGATTACAAATTATTTGATTTCGTCGATGAGTACGACAAAAAACATTCTATAACTAGCTTCTTTGGCAAACTCAAGCATGACGGTCTTCCGGGCGGTCGTACAGCTTCGATCATTCCCGATTTTACTATGGATCAGTTCGCTGACTACGTCAAAGAATGTCAGAAACGCGATATAACATTCAATTACCTTATAAATCCTCTTTCCATGGATCAGAACGAAATAGATCCCGAAGTAGGCAAAAATATCCGCGATTTTTTACATACACTGTACGATATGGGCATAAGAGCTGTGACTCTTAACTCGCCTATCCTTATAAAATACGTCAAGAGAGAGTTCAAGGATATGTTCGTTACCCTTGGTCTTTACGCTTACCCCACCACTATCCAGCATATCGAGTACTGGCGCAGCTGGGGCGTAGACGAGATCACTCTCGACCACGGCTTCAACAGAAAATTCGACGTTCTCAGGAAGCTTCTCACTCAGTACAAGGACAGCGGTCTTCACCTTCGCGTGATCGCTAACAACCTCTGTCTGAGAGAATGTCCTTTCCGCCTTGCACACGGCTGCTTCGTAGGTCATTCAGACCCCGACAAATTCACAATGGACTATTCTCTCGTAAACTGCGCTTACAAAAAGGTAACTCACCCCGCAGCTATACTTACTGCTGAGTTTATACGCCCTGAAGATGTTCATTACTACAGAGAGCTCGCCGAAGAAACAGGCAATAAGAATTTCTCGATCAAGCTCATAGACAGAACAAGAACTACCGATTTCCTTCACAAGGTCATCAAGGGCTATATGACAGAGTCGTATGACGGAAATCTTCTTGATATAGTCAACTGGCCAAAGGCTAAGACCATAGCTACAATTCCGAGCAACGCTCCTCAGGCAGGCGGTCCACCAGCAGGTGCTCCCCCTATGGGCGCTGGCGGTCCTCCAATGGGTATGCCTCCTATGGGCGCAGGTGCTCCTCCAATGGGTATGCCGCCATTCGGTGCAGGCGGTCCTCCGCCTGATGTTCCGCCTATGAGATGGGCAGAAAAGCTGAAACCTGAAGCTATGATGGCTTACGGAAGAACTATGCACCTTCCAAAGCTCTATGTTGACAACAAGAAGCTCGACGGCTTCCTCGAACACTTTATCAATAACAACAAGTGCGCCGAGTCACTCTGCGCAAGTGATATCCTCGAAGACGGTCAGACTGCTCCCAATGCTTGTGCTTATTGCAGCAGCTGGGCTAAGAAGGTCATCTCCTACGATGAGGCTGAGGTCGCTCAATGGAAAGAGCTCTGCGGAAGCGTACTCAAGAACATCGAAGATATCTCGATATACAATTTCTGACATTATTAAAAAGGCTGCACAGCGTTTTTCGCGGTGCAGCCCTTTTTGCGGCGTACAGACCGTCCTTGATTTTTTGTAAATTATATGCTAAAATTAGAGCAACTCTTATAAACGAGGTGAAATATGAATACTATCCTTCTTGTCGAGGACGACGAGACCCTCAATAAAAATATCACTTTTGCCCTTGAGACAGAGGGCTACAGCGTAACAGCCGTCAGCACCGCTGCTGCTGCGATACTGAATGCAGCCGATGCCGACCTTATCATACTCGATGTGACTTTGCCCGACGGAAACGGCGTAGACCTGTGCAGACGTATCCGCAAAACTATCCAGACTCCTATTATATTCCTTACCTCATGCGATGACGAGGCTGATATCGTCCGCGGTCTGGACAGCGGCGGCGACGATTACATCACCAAGCCTTTCAGACTGCGGGAGCTCTTCTCACGTATACGCGCCAATCTGCGCAGAGTTCCCGATGTGCCCGAAATTGAGCTCACCGCTGTCGAGCAGAAGCTTCTCAGCTACCTCATGCTCAACCGCGAACAGTACCTCACCCGCGAACAGATACTCGAATACCTCTGGGACTCAAAGGGAATATTCGTAAACGATAACACCCTTTCGGTGAATATCAGCCGTCTGCGCGAAAAGCTCAGCAAGACCGCAGGCTGCGGCAGGATCGTCACCAAGAGAGGAATGGGCTATAAATGGACAGAACAGACCGATTCATAAACAACCGCGCACCCAAAAAGCTGCTGCTCATATTCCTTGTGCTCGTAGTCATTTCCGCAGGGATAGCTTACTTCATCTCAGGGATATGCGCGGACAGGATAGTCTCGGCACAGGTGAGATCCGAGCTCGCTGCGGCAGGCGGCGGAAAATTCACAGATATCCCGCAGGAAGAATACATTGCCAACGGTGAGGAGCTCTTCAGCAGCTACAGTATAGACCGAAACCTGCCGCCCAAGCTCATGAAAAGCTACAGCTCCGTGAGAAATACTGTATTCATACCTATATTCGGACTTTTGTCGCTGCTCTCGGCTGTATGGTTCGCCGTGGCTCTCCGCGAGCTCATGAAGATATACATCGACCTCGAAAAGCTGAGAGATGAATGTATCGAGGCTGCCGACAAAGCGGGCTGCGTTATAAACCTTTACGGCGAAGATCTCGGCTCTGTACACAGGATATCCGATGCCGCCGAAAGGCTCGTGAACAGGATAAACAGCCTGAGGATAAAGCTCCTCAGCGAACAGCATTTCCAGCGCACATTTCTCGCTGATCTTTCCCACCAGATAAAGACAGCTCTTGCCGTTGTGCGACTGAACACAGATATGCTCAGTGAGCTCGACGACCTTTCCCCTGAACGCCGCGACAAGCTCTCAGACGAGGTGCAGCTCAATCTGGACAGCATGGAGAAGCTGGTCATAGAAGCAATAAAGCTCGCCAAGCTCAATGCCGATGCTGTGGAGTACCACATGGAGCCGTGCTGCCTTGCGGAGATCTGCGAGCTCGCTGTAAAGCGTATGTCTCCCCTGCTGAGAAGTCAGAAGATATCCGCAGATATGGAGCTTGACAGGAGCATCATCATGAACTGCGATAAGGGCTGGCTGTGTGAAGCTGCCGAGAATGTTATCAAAAACTCAGCCGATCACGCTGACTGCTCAGAGCTGAAAGTAAAGCTGTACGAAGACGCTGTGCTGACTACTATCGCCATATCAGACAACGGCAAGGGCATACCTCAGGAGGATATCCCCAAGCTGTTCGAGCGCTTTTCCATAAAGTCCAACGACAAGACCATGTACAGCTCGGGTCTGGGAATGTCCATATCCCAGAAGATCGTCCGCGCCCACGGCGGAGAGATACTCGTCTATTCAAAATTGGGCGAGGGTACAAGATTTGAATTTGTATTCGTGAAGTCCTGATAATATGCTGGATCAGATTGGCTTATTGAAAAGTCGAGATTAACTAATAACGGGATTCCAAAGGGACTGTGTTCCTTTGGCAGAGTCCAGAGGCAGCGCCTCTGGTGGGGTGTGGGGCAAAGTCCCACATATCGTCAGGCGCTTCGCAAGGGGTGAATTCAGAAACAGTCCAGTGGACTGTTTCTGAAGAGGGGACGCCTTGCAAGTGAAGGCGTCCCCTAATGAAACTGAATTTTTCAACAGACTGAAGTCCGAAAATTTTCGGACTTTTTTTATTTTTGTAACGTTACCGTAAGATTGCAATTTTAAACTATAGTTACAATAAAGATATTCTCGAACAGGGAGGTAATTATATGGAAAAAAATATTATAATCAGAACTGAAAAACTCATCAAGCAATACGGCGAGGGTGAAAATATGATATACGCACTGAACAACGTGGAGCTTGAAGTCTGTGCAGGGGAATTCCTTGCAGTAACAGGCGAAAGCGGAAGCGGCAAGACTACTCTCCTCAACTGTCTCGGCTCTCTCGACCGTCCAACAAGCGGAAATATCTTTGTAAACGGCAAGGATATCACAAAAATGAACGACAACGAGCTGTCAGCTTATCGCCGCAAGAGTATCGGCTTTATCTTCCAGTCGTTCAACCTTATACCCGTACTCAACGTGGAGGAAAATATCGTGCTCCCGCTCAATCTGGACAACACAAAGCCTGATATGGAATACCTCGAAGAGCTGCTCAGGCTCACGGGTCTTGACAAAAAGCGCACCAACTACCCTCATGAGCTCTCAGGCGGTCAGCAGCAGCGTGTAGCCTTTGCCCGTGCCCTCATACACAAGCCCCAGATAATCCTCGCTGACGAGCCTACAGGCAACCTTGACAGCAAGAACAGCCGCGAGATAATCTCTATCCTCAAAAACTCCATAAAAAAGTATGACCAGACACTCATACTCATAACCCATGACGGCAGCATCGCTTCTCAGGCAGACCGCATATGCCGTATCACCGACGGCGTTCTCTCAGAATAAGGAGGCGGCAGTATGAAACATCTCATTGCACTTTCCATGAAGTATATCCGCCGACAAAAAATGCGCACGTTCCTCACCTTTATGTGCATTACCCTTTCGGCGTTCATTCTCTCCACAGTGTGTTCCTATTGCAGCAGCACCTTCCAGACCCTTATGAATGAGGTCATAGATGAAGACGGTACGTGGGAGGTGGATATCACCTCGTGGATGAAAAGATCAAAGGATATCAACAAGGCTTTCAAGGCTGTGGAAAACCACGCTGTTGTCGATAAATATTACGGCAATATGGAGAGCTACACGGAGATAGGTACTGACTGCGGTATCGCCTTCTATGAGATATCCACGAAAGAAAAAACCATAAGAGCCAAAACTCTCTCCAGCTATAAAGGATTTGGCGATTTTGAACTGATAAACGCCAAATACAATGAGATACCCAACTCAAAATACGACATTAACGCAGAGGGAATATACGTCCCTGTCGTATACAGCGAATTGGGCTACGCAAAGGGTGACACTATCACATTCACTGTACGTCCTGTATTTGCGGCAGCAGATGAGAACGCTCAGATCGTAAAAGAGGCTCGCGCAGAACTGAAGGAAAAATACGGCACTGAATATACCATAAAAGATGCTGAATACGAGAATTTACCCGATGACTTAAAGAAAAAAGCTTATCAGGCAGGTATAGAAAATTACATCGGAAACAAAAAAGGTATCAGTCTGCCAGATCTCCCCATTACAGATGAAGTGTACGGCGAGCCTGTGGAATATACAGCAAAAATAGCAGGCTTTACAAACTATGATGCAAAAATCGTGACACACTTTTTCGGCATTGTCAACACTAAGGATACAGATGTGAACTTTGTGGAGCTCGGAGAAAAGAACCCTGATATCATGGTAGATCAGCCCATCTCCATGAAGATACGTATTATAGACAACTGCGACTACGACGAAGCTCTCAAGCGTCTTTTCACAGACCTTGGCTTCGATTACGATTCACAGTTCTTCGATACGATCGAGTTCCCTCGTCAGGAAAACGATATGCTCCTTGCACTTGAATGGAAAAGTCCTTACGCTATTTACAAGACGCTTGTTCTGATAATCATACCTATGCTCGTTGTACTCCTTATAGCATGGTTCGTAGCAAGATTCGTCATCGACAACGCCTTTGAAATGGCTGTACAGGAGAGAAGCACACACTTCGCAGCTCTGCGTATAATGGGAGCGTCAAAAACTCAGATAGCCTTTCTGGTGTTCGCAGAAGCACTGTTCTACTGCTTCACGGCTGTTCCCCTCGGAACTGTTATCGCAATGCTGTTATGCCGTTCATCTTTCAACTCCATAAAGAACATCAGCCTGCCTATATTCGAGTTCAAGATAAATGTTCCCATAATGGCTATAGGCGTTGCACTGTGTCTCATTGCAATACTCATATCCGCCTACACTTCGGCTATGTGGGCTTCGAGAAAGCTCTCCCCTGCCGAGGCGCTCAACTTCGGCAAGCCAAAGAGCAAAAAGCACAGATTCAGAAAGAGCCGCTCAAAGCTCGATCTCAGCTCTAACAAGTTCCTGAGAAGATATACCCGAAAAAATATCAAGACCGCAAAGGGCCGCTTTATCGTATCAACTATAACTATGGGTCTCGGTGTGCTCATGTTCACTTCAACGGTACTCACAGGCACTTATATCAAAAATACTATCCAAAAAGCTCAGGACCCTAATTATGCGGATATGTATATACTCGATTATTACAGTGATGACCCGCAGGCCCCCACGGCAACAGCCGACAAATACTTCGGCGATAATGAGATATTCTCAAGTTTCCGTATGGCAGGCTGCATATACGATACTACAGCCGATCAGGAAAGCAAGGATATCATCAACGATAAACTCCTGCTCAGAAAAGATATAGTGGCATTTAATCCGTATATGTTCGCTATAAACAAGGGTGCCTATCAATATTTTGAATTTGACAAGATAACAGGCATGAGCTATGAAGACTTCCTGAACAGCGACGGAATTCTTTACAATACTAATAACATGACTTACGACGAAGAAAAATTTGAGAGAATAAAAGTCTGCGAAAACAAATTCGTAAAAACCGAAAACACTGTTCTCAATATCAACGAGAAAAAGTACAATGTTATCGGAGCTGTTGCGAGCAATGCCGAGACAGGAATCATTATGCCGATAGAAAAATCAGCCGAGTTCAATATCCACTATGATATCCTGCTGAGAGTAAGCGATTTTCAGCACTATCAGGAAGCTTTGAAGCTCTATAATGAATTCATAAGCAAAGCTACCTATGATGAAGAAATGAATGCGTTCTTCTTTGGCACAGGCGTATCTGAGTTCATAGATGATATCATAAAGATATTTGCAGTATTCCTCATTTCAATATGGCTCGTAGGAATACTCTCCATGATAAACTCCGTCAATACAAGCGTCCTCAACAGAAGCCGCGAGCTTATGATGCTCAGGAGCGTTGGTATGTCACGAAAACAGCTCCGCAAGAGCGTTATGCTGGAGACTATCATGTTCTCCTCTACAGCTGCCATAACAGGTACAGCTCTCGGCGTATGCGGATTCCTCGCATTCGTATTCCTGCTTCTCAAAGACAGGTCAGCTGCGGTATGGGGAATGGTAGCGCTTATAATAGTGATCTCACTCACCGTTAATATACTTATTGCCCTCATATCAGCGATACCTGCCATTAAAAACCTTGGCAAGGTCGAAGCTATCGCACAGGCTGCAAACGGATAATAAAAATATCACTTATAAAAACAAAAGAGCAGTTCATTTTGAACTGCTCTTTTGCTTTGGAAGCATTCACGCGGCATTGGAATGCTTCCAAAAGTGCAATAAATAGACTGACAAGGAATACAGTCTAATCACAGCAAGGACGGCGGACACAACTATAACAAGGGGATATTGATTAGGATGTTACTGTTTGATCTTTTAGAGCTTTAGAGGAATTATAGCGTGCCCCCGTCCAACACGCTGCTCATCACAAGCAACTACATATATAATAATACATCAGCCGCAAAAAAGCAACAAAAATGCACGAAATGCAATTTTTTAGCGTGAAGTGCAGAGTTTTGTTCATATGCTATTCATACACGGGCAGCTGCACCTGTATCAGATGCCTGTGTACAAGTCCGTTAAGGCGGCTTATAAGCTGCTCCTACACGTTCAGAACGTACATTACCTCACGCACATCGCGTCCGCCTATATTGTCGTCGATGAACTCGTCTGTGAGAACAAATCCATACCTCTCATAGAAGGCTCTGGCGCGTGTATTTTCTTCAAGCACCCATAAAAGTACCTTATCATAGCCAAGCCCTTTCAGCGCTGAAATACAGTGCTCCATAAGCGCATAGCCTATACCCTGACCAATATATTCAGGCAAAAGATAAATGGTAACGACCTCGCCGAAGTCCTTGAACTTATCCCACCGTGACTGACAGTAACAGGCAGTTCCGACAATTTTCCCGTCGATAAACGCTCCTGTTTCGATCCTGCCGTTTTTCAGGATATTTCCGCCCCACTTGTCCTTTGGGCGGCTGTCGAGCCATTCCCGAGGTATTATGTCCCTGTAGGCATATTTCCAGCTTCGTTCGTATATTTCGCGTATAGCAGCAAAATCATCGTTTTCAGTAATGTTTCGTATTATCATGTTATCACCCGACTTGTAAAGAATAAAACTGATTATACCACATAACCCAATATAAGTCAACTGATATAAGATAAAAACTATTACGAAATATAGTTTGCGTTAATACATTTAGATTTTACTGTTTAATCTCTAAATTTTTCGTTATTCTCCCACAAATTAATCACACTATTTTCACACAAAATATTATAATAAATATAGTAGTCGACTGCTCAAAATTTTAATTATAGAAGGATATTAAAAATGAAAAACACATTTAAAAAAGTCTTAGCAACAATCTCCGCAGCAGCTATGTGCGCAATCCCTACAATCAGCTCACTTTCAGCAAACGCAGTTGCACCTGCTGATGCTCGTCTCACATGGAGAAGAGACTACTTCGTAACACAGGCAAATCTTAACCTCGACCGTATCATTATCAGCTGGGGTCTTAACTCAAACGGAGTTTCTGCTCCTGCAGCGGTTAAAATGAGATCAGAAGATACACTTAACATTGGTGGCGGCGGTGCTGTTAACTACTACAACGGCGGCGGCAACTTCTATACACACAGCTCAAACAGAAACAGAAAGTATCTCGCTGTAACATCACACATCTATACAAACAGAACTTCTCTTTACGACGAGACAGGAAGCGCTTATGCTTACACAACATCAAATGCTAACATAAGCTCTAAGATCTATACTACACCTTCATTCATCGTTGGAGATTTTAACAATGATAAGAAGGTAGATGGCGGTGATGAGAGCATACTGGCTGAAGCTTACTTAAAATCAGGCTACAGAAGCAGCTTTACACACACAGATAAGGTTAACTTCACTTTAGGTGGTAAATACTATAGCATCAATCTTTATAAACTCGATATCAACAATGATGGAATAATTTCTCCATCTGATAAGGCAATGCTTTCAGACTATACAAATAGCTATATTCCAAGAATTCCAGAGTAATATCTGAAATATTAAAAAGGATAGGATCACATTAGTGGTTCTATCCTTTTTTTACACCATAAATGTGTACACAAACAAAAAACGCCTGCTATTGCAGACGTTCTTCTGGCTCCCCCTGCCCGGCTCGAACGGGCGACAACTCGGTTAACAGCCGAGTGCTCTACCGACTGAGCTAAGGAGGAATATATGTTCACAAAAATAAAAGTGCACCATCGGGGACTCGAACCCAGGACCCACTGATTAAGAGTCAGTTGCTCTACCAACTGAGCTAATGGTGCATCTCAAATTGCTTAATTATTATATCACATCTGAACTCATTTGTCAAGGACTTTTTTTAAAAAGCTTCAGATATTTTCAGTATAATCTCTGTGTCAAATGTGTTCGCTTGTATATAAAACAAAAAACGCCTGCTGTTGCAGACGTTCTTCTGGCTCCCCCTGCCCGGCTCGAACGGGCGACAACTCGGTTAACAGCCGAGTGCTCTACCGACTGAGCTAAGGAGGAATATATGT
>CACZEJ010000027.1 GCA_902780115.1 Ruminococcus flavefaciens
ATAACTATCGGCAACAGAAAACGTGAGGTCGATGAGCTCAACGTTTATCCTGTCCCCGACGGTGATACAGGCACAAATATGTCAATGACTATAGGAAACTCCGTCGCAGAGCTCAAAAGGCTCGACGACAAGGCTCCTGTGTCCGAGGTCGCATCGACAGCAGCATCAGCATTTCTGAGAGGTGCAAGAGGTAACTCAGGCGTAATACTTTCACTTATATTCAGAGGCTTTTCAAAGGGACTTGCAGGCTGTACAGAGGCCAACTGCGACAACTTCGCAGATGCTCTGCAATACGGCGTTGAAGCAGCATACAAGGCTGTAATGAAGCCCGTCGAGGGAACTATCCTCACTGTTGTTAAATCCGCAGCTGCAAAGGCTAAGGAGATAGCTGCCGAGACTAACGACGAGGTTACCTTCTGGCAGGAGGTCTGCACAGAAGCGGAGGCAACTCTCGCAAAAACAACGGATATGCTCCCACAGCTCAAAAAAGCAGGCGTAGTTGACGCAGGCGGCAAGGGTCTGTGCATAATATTCCGTGCAATGACCGATGTTTTCGCAGGCGGCAAGATCGCAGAGCCCGAAGAAGCTGCTCAGAATCATGAGAGCTCGGGGGATTCATTCAGAACTGCTGTCAGCGAATACGATGACGATATAACTTACACATACTGCACCGAGTTCATGCTGGAAAAGGACGAAAACTGTCCCGATGTCTTCATGCTCAGGGCTTATCTCGAAACTATCGGCGACTGTGTAGTTGTCGTTGACGACGAGAAGATCATAAAGGTACACGTTCACACCGATGACCCGGGCAAGGCTATCCAGAAGGGTCTTGAATTCGGTCATTTCATCAACGATCCTCGTCCTAAGATCGAGAATATGCGTATCCAGCACGAAAACAAGATCAAGGACGCTAAGGCTGCTCAGGAAGGACTTACTCCCGCAGAGCCTGAAAAGGAATTCGGATTTGTCGCTGTTGCAGCAGGTCACGGTCTTGAAGCTATGTTCACAGACCTTGGCGCAGATGTTGTCGTAAAGGGCGGTCAGACCATGAACCCCTCTACAGACGATATTCTCCGCGCTATACTCAAAACTCCTGCAAATACTGTATTCGTTCTCCCCAATAACAAGAATATCATCATGGCAGCAGAACAGGCTGTAAAGCTCACAGACAGAAAGGTATGCGTACTCCAGACAAGAACTATACCTCAGGGTATTGCTGCGATGCTTGCCTTCGATGACAGCCGCAGTCTCAACGAGAACCGCATTGATATGACAAGAGCCTTCGAGAAAGTTTCCACAGGTCTTATCACCTTTGCCGCAAGGAACTCCGAGTTCGAGGGACACCAGATAAAAGAGGGCGAGATACTTGCTCTTGATAACGGCAAGCTCGCTTTTACAGAGCGCGATATAAACAAGGCTACATATAAGCTCGTCAAGAAGCTTTCAAAGGGCGATGTAAGCTATGTTACTCTTATCCACGGCGCAGATGTGCCCGAGGAGAACGCCGAGGAGCTCCAGCGCTTCATACAGTCAAAACTCAGCGACAAGATCGAAGTAATGCTCGTCAACGGCGGTCAGCCTGTGTATTACTACATCATTTCTGTCGAATAAGTATTGACAAAAAAATAATATCGTGATATAATATATATAACCACGAATGAAGTATGCAGCATTAGCTCATGCAAAAAGAAATCCCGAGAGTTGCAGCTCTCGGGATTTTTTGTGCTTTGTCGGGCTTACTTCCTGTCAAGCCACTTGCAGATGTAGTAACCAACTACACTTGCTGCGACAGAAATAACGAATGAAAGTATGTAAAAAAGCATTAGCTCACCTCCTTCCTGACGGAAGAAGCCGACAGCTTATTATATCACAAATTCCCTCAAATATCAAGAAAAGCCTCCCGTATTCGGGAGGCTTTCCGCATTATTATCAGTTTTTCAGAGCTTTTTCAAGCCATACATTTGCGATATCAAGTGCTTCATAGAGTCCGCACTCACGCTCGGCATTCTTGACAAAAGCCTTCAGAGGATTAGGCTCGTTGGTGTCCATCTGGACAACTCTAACCTTCGAGGTCATCTGCTCGCCGTTTTCCTCTTTTGTTTCAAGTATCTGTATAAAGATAACGAATGGGTCGGACATATATCCGTAATAGAGCTGGTTGCCGTTTCTTACCAGAGGGTAGCCCTTGTATGTGTTGAATTTCATATTGTATACCTCCTTGGAATTTACCAGTTTTTAATGTAGTCCTCTCCTGTGCCTATACGCTTGATATTCTCAATGAGAGTATTTACGTAAGATTTAGTACAATAGTACTTGCTCTCGCCGTTTACGACGATAAGTGCGCGCATTACCGAATCATCATAGAATTCATAAGTCATTGTCTTGCCCGAGAATGAATCGGTATACTTGATAGTTGCCATAGGTTCGCCGCTCGGAACAGGCTCACCCAGTGCAAACTCCTCGGCATTAGTGCCTGTGAGGAACGAGTAGAACTGTCTGTAACGCTCGGAATCGAATTCTTCGCCGCGCATATGGACAAGATTATCTTCAGCCGTTGGATTTTCAGGAATATTATCGGGATCCTTCGGCTGGATAATAAATTCTGCGGATTCACCGCCGCCGCTTACAGAAAGCTCTGTGATGTTCCATACATAAGAAGTTATCATAAGTCTTGACGCGATATCAATAGGCTGTACAGTCAGCCACTTTGCATTGTCAGGCGAAACTGTATATATCACCTTTCCGCCGTCAAGCATTGCGTAGCTGCACTTGCTGCCCGAGTCATCTGTAAATATCTCACCGAGAAGAAGCACATACTTACTGCCGTTATCGCAGTCCATAGTGACCTTGCAGAAAGGCTCACTGAGACCTGCATCTGCAATATCTGCTTCGGTGCAGTTGAGCACATGGATATCGGAAGCGCTGAGCCCGAACATACCGTTAGTGATATCGGTGGAATTCTCCACGGCAAGGTAGCTCTCCGCAGGCTCGATCATCTTGTGGGTAGCTGAAGTACCGCCTGAATGTGCCTTTTCGCTGTCCTTGTCGTATTCGAGAAGTATATCATAGTCGATATCACTGCGCTCGATCTTCAGGCTGTTGATGATAGGATAATTCTCATCATCAGGCTTTTCGAGGATAGTTTTGCTTATAAAGTCCTTTACTGTCTTGCTGTAATTTGCAAGAGTAGAGCTTGATACGGCATAAACATCGTTGCTGCCGTCAACTCTGACATAGTTTGAGGAACCCGACGGAAGCTCATCGCCGATATAGAACTTGACAGTCTTGCCCGACTCGAATGTCATCTCGACCTCTGCCGAAGGCTTGTCAAGACCGTACTTACCGAACTCTCCGCAGTCCCTTGCGATTATTGATTCAGACTGCATACCATTTCCGTTATTTGCAAGGGTAGATACCATGGAGGTATCCACATTGAGGTCTTCATAGCCCTCGATGGTATAAGTTGCGCCTGTTTCTTCTGTAGGAGCGTCCTTCATGATGACTTTGAGTTCGCCGTCATTATTCTTTACACGAACGCTTTTTACAACCGCATTTTCGCTGCCGTCGCTGACGAGAACAGTTCCCTGTCCCTCAGCCTCTGTAGCGATAAGGGACGGCTGAGTTGTGCCGTTCTTATCGCCTTCCTCATCGGGTGAAAGCTTCATAAAGGCATAGCCGCCGCCCAGCATAGCTGCAAGCAGAGCGCTGAGCGCGATAATGCCCTTTGCCTGTTTTTTCATTTATTTCTTCTCCTTAACAGTACAAATACGCCAACAAGAGCGATGATGCATGGGATTATCCATACAACGATGATCTGGATATTCTTTGCCTGCTTTGTTGTAGTAGTGATATATGACTGCTGTAAGTTCTTATCAGGAACAACAACGCTGTTTTCCTTGCCTGTCATTGTATTGATAGTATTGAGGAGCACGTTTGCGTTATTGTATGTTGAATTCTGCTGGATAACAGTTCTGTCGAACATATACGGACTTCCTATGAGAAGCAGGCTGCTCGTATAGGTATTGAGCTGCTCGGAACGGAGCTTCTGAGAGAGAAGCACTGCCGATCTTGAACCCTTTTCGCCCTGTGCAGCATCTGCATCAACGATATCAGCTGTAAACGATTCCTCAGATGACTTGAGGACTTCCTTAACAACGTCTTCGTTGTTCTTCTTGAGCTGAGTAAGCTCTCTTGTATAAGGTGAAACGATAGGGAGCTTGTCATTAGGAAGTGTGCCTACAGCTTCCGAATCGCTCACGCTGAGAATGATAGTAGTTGCTGTAGCGATAGCGTTCTTTTCGTCAACAAGGATATTGTTCTCGACCTTCAGGCTCCAGTCAGCGAGGAATTCCTCGATATTCGGGAGATTTGTCTTGCTGAAGTCAGGAACATAGACCATATTTCTGTCATACTTTCCGTCATTGTAGAGGAAATCGCTGAGCTTCTGGATTATATTCTCGGTGAAGTCAACTGTAGGAGCAAATAAAACGATCATATCGTACTCATCAGCTTTGAGGTCGTCGAGTGCGACATCGAAGTCAACACACTCATAGCCGTTTTTGCCGAGGAGCTCTGTCTTGAAGGTATCAGCTGCATCGCCGAAGTTCTGCTCATCATAAAGAGCTGAACCGTTCATCTTGTTTGCGAATGCGACCTTTACAGGGTGAGCGTCTGTAACGCCTGTGATAGCAGATGTGAGGAGGCTCTCACCTGTGAACTTGAATATGAGCTGCTGGCTCTGCATAGCTGTCTGATCGGCAGTGAGCATATTCATAACATCGCTCTCGCCGAGAACTCTTACGCGGTCGCCGCAGCTTACGATGATATTACCGCGCTGAATATCGCCCGAATAGTTCTCCTTGTACTTGTTTACGAGGTCAGGGTCTTTGTCCATATCAACATACTTGACATTGATGCTGCCTTTTCCCTGCTCTGCGTATATGGAATACTTGTCAAGGAGCTCAGGTATCATCTCATACGGAACTTCTGCGGGAACTCCGTAGTACTGAGCGTACATATTTGAATAGTAATTACCAAGGGACTCAAAATAGTCTCTCTGACAGGTAACAGTTATCTCAACGTCCTTCTCCAGAGCCTTTACAGCATCTATGGATACGTCTGAAAGCTCATACCTGTTATCGGGAGTGATATCTATTTTTATCGGTGAACGCTTAGCTGCCACGCCCACCATAAAGTTCAGTACAACGACGATAGCAACAACAAGAATGATGATCGTATAGAACATCGAGCCGTATTTCAGCTTCTTATAGTTCTTCTTCACTTTTTCACCATCAACTGATACCACATTTGTCTCGTCGATATCTTTTTTACTCATTAGTATCAAAACCTTCCTTTCTTGATGATCAGCTCCAGCGGCGCTTCTCTAACACCTTAACGGTGAAGAAGTTGAACAGGAAAGCTGCACTTACGAAGAATAATACACTTGGAAGGCTGAATATGCCTCTTGTGAACTCAACGTATCTCGAATAGAAAGCCAGAGTAGTAACACACTTGTATACTATCTTCTTTAATCTGTTGCCGTTCTCAAAGCTGGAAACGAGCATCTCGGAAAGGTATATAACAAAGAGTGCAACAAGGCTGACTACTGCGGAAGCCATCTGGTTCTCAGTGAGTGACGAGATGAAAAGACCTACTGCGATGAAAGCCGCACCGAGAGCAAGCATAGCAAAGTAGTTGCCCAGAAGCGGTGTCCACGTCACAGTGCCGAGATAATTAAGAATGAAAGCGTATATAAATACGATGGACTCAGCAATTATGAACAGTGTAAGAGCTGCGAAATACTTGCCGAGAACTATGTCCCACAGGCTTATGGGCGCTGTGAGGAGTCCCTGATCCGTCTTGTTCTTCTTTTCCTCGCTGAGGAGCTTCATCGTCAGCACAGGAATGAGGAACATAACGATATAGAACATAGAGCTGAACATTGATGATGTATCTGTTGTACCGCTCGCAATAACTCCGTTATAGAAGAATATACCTGAAACTAACCAGAACACGGCAAGAAAAACGTATGCCACGCCTGATGTAAAGAATGCGCCGATCTCACGTCTGTAGATAGCCAGCATTATTCCTCACCTCCATTATTATCTGTATCCTCTGCCTTTTCAGCAGCTTCATCGGCAGTATCGGTGCTGTCAGCTTCCTTGACAGCTCTGAGCTTGCCGTTGGGAGATACCTTTATGTCTATTCTTGGCTTTGAAGATGTTTCGTCATCGTCGTCATCAGTCCTGATAACTTCGTCAGCCATAGTGATCTTGAGGAAGATGTCCTCGAGGGTAAGGTCTGAGAGCTGGAGCATGAGGATATTCCAGCCGTTGTCAGCGCAGAGCTTATTGAGGTCACGGCGGATATCGGTCTTTCCGTCAGTCTCGATATCGTAGTCGTAAACGCCCTTTTCGCGCTCCATATCGGCGCGGACGTACTTAACTCCCGGGATAGCTTTTATAGCGTCAGTGATGAGCTTCTTATCATCAGCCGAACGTGTAGGACCTTCGACGCGAAGTGTCATCTTGTGCTTGTTGGTGATATTCTTTGCGATCTCATCGGCAGTACCGTCTGCTGCGACCTGACCTTTGTTTATAATGATTATCCTGTCGCATACAGCCTGTATCTCGGGGAGGATATGCGATGAAAGGATGACCGTGTGTTTCTTGCCCAGCTTCTTGATAAGAGTTCTTATCTCGATTATCTGGTTAGGGTCGAGACCGACTGTCGGCTCATCGAGTATAAGAACAGGCGGGTTATTGATAAGAGCCTGTGCAAGACCGACTCTCTGACGGTAACCTTTTGAAAGGTTCTTGATGATCCTTCCTCTGACGTCCTCGATCTTGCAGAGAGCGCATACATCTTTGAGATGAGCCTTTCTCGGCATTTTGCACTTCTTGAGATCGTAGATGAAGTTGAGGTAGCCGTCCACGGTCATATCCACGTATATAGGCGGTATCTCAGGGAGATATCCTATATTTGCCTTAGCTTTTTTAGGGTCGTCAAGGATATCGGTGCCGTCAATGAGCACCTCTCCCGAAGTAGATGAGATATAGCCCGTAAGCATATTCATCGTTGTGGACTTGCCCGCACCGTTTGGTCCGAGAAAGCCGAGTATCTCACCCTTTTCGACCTTGAAGCTTATATTGTTCACGGCAAGCTTATCGCCGTACTTCTTAGTAAGGTTCTTGACCTCTATCATTGGGTTTTGCCCTCCTTATTGCGTATGTTCGCGGCTGATGCCGCCTGTATTCACAGCCTTTACTATGTTAATACTTATTTGTGATAGCACAGTGAAAGCAAAGCGAATTTTTTACAATATATTCAGTGCATACTCTGTGTCAGCGCTGATCTGAGCCTTCAGCTCCTCTACCGAGCCGAACTTCATCTCGGGACGTATGAACTGACAGAGCATGACCTGAAGCGGACTTCCGTAAAGGTCGCCTGAAAATCCATAAATATATGTCTCGGCGAGAGGTGCTCCGCCGTAGCTGACAGTAGGCTTCACGCCGATATCGGTAATGGAAGGATACCATTTACCGCAGGCATATGTCTTCGAGGCATATGCACCGAATCTCGGGACCAATTGTCCCTCTCCGAATATCTGGTTCGCTGTTGGAAAGCCGATGGTGCGTCCCAGCTGAGCGCCGCGGCTCACTTCTTTTATAATAGTATAGGGCTTTCCGAGCAGCTCATTGGCACGTCCGAGACTGCCGTCTGTGAGCAGGCTGCGTATCAGCGTGGAGGATACGCGCTCCTCACCGCAGAAGACGTCGTCCACGGTGCGCACTTCAAAGCCGTACTTCTTACCGAATCTTCTCAGATCGTCAACTCCGCACGAAGCGCCCCTGCCGAACCTGAAATCATTGCCGCAGCAGACAAAGGCGGCGTTCATCTCTCCGCAAAGTATCTCCTGTGCGAAGGTCTCGCCGTCCATTCCGCATATGTCGGCAAAACGCGGTGAAAATACACGTTTTATGCCGCAATCATGCTCAAGTATGAAGTTTTTTTCGTATTCGCTGTAGATATAGCCGACAGCACCCTTGTTCGCCGCACTTTCGGGCGGAAACGTAAAGGCACACGGAACGAGCCCGTTTTTCTCCTGCTCCGCAGCGGCTCCGAGAACGGCTCTGTGACCGAGGTGAACGCCGTCAAAAAGGCCGAGGGCGGCAGCAGTTTTCATATTATCCATACCGTCACCCCAGATTTTTTCCGACGCGGAGTATGCCGTTCTCACGGTCTGCGAAGGCAGTACCGATGAAAACGCCGTCAAAGCCGAAAACTCCGTAGAGATCTTCATTGTCGCGCACACCGCGCAGCTTTGACAGATCGAGCTTTACACCGTTTCTGTACATTCTTGTCTGAGCCTCGCCCAGTCTCAGCTTCGGCAGCTTCTCGAAAACGCGCTCGATAGGGAGTATGAGCTCCCCGAGCCTGTCCTCGTCCCTTGCCTGCTGTATCTCCTCGAAGGTAAAGCAGTCGGCAAGAGTAAAGCCCCCCGAGGAAGTTCTCACGAGAGATGTCATGATACCTCCGCAGCCCAGCTTTTCGCCGATATCGCTGATAATAGTTCTTATATAACATAACGCCCTCACGGGTACTGCTGTCGTACTCCTCCAGCTCAAGGCTTTCGACCTCGATCTCACGCGCCTGACGCTCCACCTCTATGCCCTGTCTTGCAAGATCGTAAAGGCGCTGACCGTTCACCTGAACAGCCGAATACATAGGCGGCAGCTGCATTATCTTTCCCATAAACTCAGGCATAACCGCTTCTATATCGCTGCGGCTCACAGCTATGTCAGATACCTCACGAACTTCGCCCCACACGTCCTGCGTATCGGATACTGCACCGAGCCTGAATCCTGCGCGGTAGCTCTTGGTATTATCGGGCATTATATCGCAGGCTTTTGTAGCATTGCCCACGAACACAGGGAGCACTCCCGTAGCCATAGGGTCGAGAGTACCGCCGTGACCAAGTCTTTTCATTTTGAGTATGCCGCGGAGCTTTGCGACCACATCAAACGATGTGAAGTCCTGCGGCTTGTTTACGCAAATTATACCGTTCATTCGCTCAAAGCCCTTTCGACAGCCGACGCGAGATATTTTTTCGCTTCTTCGAGAGGTCCGCTGATAGTACAGCCTGCTGCCTTTGCATGGCCGCCGCCGCCGATCAGCTGGCATATAGCCGAAACGTTCACGTCGTTTGCCGAGCGGAACGAGCACTTGAACACGCCGTCCTCACGCTCGCGCATCAGTATGCCGACTTCAGTCTCCTCGAGCTGTATAGTCAGCGGAGCAAAGCCTTCCAGCTCCTCCATAGATACGCCCAGCTCTTTCATCATATCCTGCGTTACCGCAGCGATAGCCAGCTTTCCGCCGAGACTGTACTCCATGAGCTCGTTGACCTTAGCCTCCAGCTTCAGTCTGCCCATGGTCTTCACATCGAACATATAGCGGTTTATCCTTGCGAAATTAATATCGTAGCTGCGCATCATTTCCGCAGCTATCTCGTGAGCGCGGGGTGTCGTACAGTCGTACTTGAAGCAGCCTGAATCGGTCGCAATGCCCGTATACAGGCACATTGCGCAGTGTCTTGTTATTTTCACGCCCATGTACTGTGCGAGATCATAGATTATCTCGCAGGCAGCTGTAGCGTCGCCGCGGAGCAAAGTCTTCTCCGCATAGTTTTTATTTGAGATATGATGGTCGATGCAGAGCTGTACCCTGCCGCCGTAGATATCCTTGAAATCGCCCATAAGGTTCTCATCGGCGATATCAACTGCGATTATCGCTTTTGGTTCAAACTCCTCACCTGAGCCTTCACTTGTGAGGAAGTCATATCTTGGCGACGGGAATCCGTCATGGCAGACTACTCTGCTTCGTATCCCGAGCTGAGCAAGTATATCCTTGAGTCCGAAACCTGCACCTATACAGTCTCCGTCGGGATTGCGGTGGGTTATTATCACCGCGTCCTCACAGTTTCTGAGAAATACCTCAGCTTCACTGAAACCAATGAACATACTCAGCCCTCCTTAAAGCAGATCATGAAGCTTTTTGCTTATCTCCGCACTTCTCTCTATAGAGTTATCGGCGATAAATGTAAGCTCGGGAGCCTTGCGCATCTTGAGCCTGTGGAAAAGCTCGCGCTTTATGAAGCCTGCTGCGCTTTTAAGTCCCGCAACAGACTCTTTGGCTCTTTCGATGCCCTCAAAGCTTGAAACATATATCTTACAGTTTGACATATCGCCTGAAAGGTCAGCCCTTACGATAGTCAGCATCTTATCTATTCTCGGATCCTTCAATTCCCTAAGGATAGCCGTCATCTCTCTTTTGATATCTTCAGCCATACGGCTGTTCTTGAAATTAGGCATTTTATTCCTTTCTGTCGTTACAGTTTGACGGTAAATGCATCGTCTTTTTCTTCATGCTTATCGGATTCTGAAGCTTTTGCGGATCTCTTTGCAGTTTTCTTAGCGGGCTTCTTTGCAGCTGCCTTAGCTGATGCCGATTTCTTTGAAGCTGTTTTCTTCGCAGACTTTTTCTTTTCGGGCTTTTCGCTCACAGGCTCCTCAGCCTTTGGGCTGTTGTCCTCAGCAGGTGCAGCACCCTCAGCTGCCTGCTCGGTATCGGAAAAGAAACCGTCGCTGAATATCTCTGCCGAGAAAGCTTCATCTTCGGCGGTGCGGCTGTAATCGGGGATATCCTCGTCGCCTTCCTCGCTGTAATATATATCCGCATAGTTACCGTACTCGGGTTCGAGCTCCACGTCGCTGACGGGACGCTCGATACCCATAAGGTCATCGGAATACTCCTCTGGTTCTTCAATAGCGCTGCACTGACCGAGAATGATCTTCTTTACAGATTCAAAGAAGAATATATCAATAGGACCGAAGTCGTCCCATGCCAGCGCCTCATTGCAGTACTGTAACATATCCGCATTGCTCATTCTGCTGTTATCCATAAGAAATTCCCCCTTTATCATTTATCATTTACATTAAAGTATTATCAGTCCTCGCGGTACTCCTCGACAATATAAGCCTCGAAGATATCGCCTTCCTTGACATCGCTGAACTTTTCGAGGCTGATACCGCACTCGTATCCTTCAGCAACTTCCTTGGCATCGTCCTTGAAACGCTTGAGACCTGATATCTTATCGTCTGCGATGATGATACCGTCACGAACAACACGCACCTGACTGCCTCTTGTTACCTTGCCGCTGAGCACGTAGCTTCCTGCTACCATACCAACGTTGGATATCTTGTATACCTGTCTTACCTCGACACGTCCCAGATCGACCTCACGGGTCTTAGGAGCGAGCATACCCTTCATAGCAGTTGTGATCTCCTCGATAGCATCGTAGATGATGCGGTAGAGTCTGATATCAACGCCGTCGCGCTCTGCACTTTCAGCAGCTACAGGATCGGGTCTTACATTGAAGCCGACGATGATAGCGTTCGATGCACTTGCGAGCATAACGTCACTTTCCTTGACAGCACCAACTGCACCGTGGATAACTCTTACTCTTACCTCGTTGTTCGAAAGCTTTTCGAGGGACTGCTTAACAGCTTCAACGGAGCCCTGAACGTCAGCCTTTACTACGATCGGGAGCTCCTTGATATCGCCCTCAGCAATCTGGCTGAACAGGTTGTCGAGAGTTACCTTGCGGTAAGCATTGAACTGCTCCTGCTTCTGCTCGTGCTTTCTCTGGTCAACGAGTTCACGGGCAAGTCTCTCGTCCTCAACAGCGTTGAAGATATCGCCTGCGCTCGGAACTTCAGCAAGACCTGTTATCTCAACAGGTACAGAAGGACCTGCGCTCTTTACAGTTCTGCCCTTGTCGTTTGTCATTACACGAACTCTGCCTACAGCTGTACCTGCGATGAGAACGTCGCCCTGCTTGAGAGTACCGTTCTGTACGAGGAGAGTAGCGATAGGACCTCTGCCCTTATCAAGACGAGCTTCGATAACAGTACCCTTTGCAAGTCTGTCAGGGTTAGCCTTGAGCTCCTTGACCTCAGCAACGAGGAGTACGTTTTCGAGGAGGTCATCTATGCCCTCGCCTGTCTTAGCTGATACAGGTACGCAGATAACGTCGCCGCCCCAGTCCTCACAAACGAGGTCGTACTTTGTGAGCTCTTCCTTGATACGGTCAGGGTTAGCGCCTTCCTTATCCATCTTGTTGATAGCAACGATGATAGATACACCTGCTGCCTTAGCGTGGTTGATGGACTCGACTGTCTGCGGCATGATACCGTCATCGGCAGCAACAACGAGGATAGCGATATCTGTGATATTAGCGCCTCTTGCTCTCATTGAAGTGAAAGCCTCATGACCGGGGGTATCGAGGAATGTGATGTCCTGTCCGTTGATATTTACCTGATAAGCACCGATATGCTGTGTGATACCGCCTGCTTCGCCTGCGGCAACGTGAGCATCTCTGATGCGGTCGAGGATAGATGTCTTACCGTGGTCAACGTGACCCATTACGACTACAACAGGGCAGCGCGGCTGGAGGTTTGTATCGTCATCGTCGGTATCGTCGATAAGACGCTCCTCGATAGTAACGATAACTTCCTTCTCTACCTTTGCGCCCATTTCCTCAGCAACGAGGGAAGCTGTATCGAAGTCGATCTCCTGATTGATAGAAGCCATTACGCCCAGCTTCATGAGCTGCTTGATAACGTCTGTAGCTGTAGCCTTAAGACGTGTAGCAAGCTCACCGACGGTGATATTATCAGGGATAAGCACCTTGAGCTGCTGCTTTCTTGCTCTTTCGAGTTCGAGTCTCTTGAGCTTCTCAGCCTCGCTCTCCTTCTTGGAGAACTGCTGACGGTTCCTCTGAGCAGACTTCTGATTTATCTTCTGCTTCTTTGATGAATAGTTGTCATTCTTGTGCTTGTTTGAGGTAGCCATCTGGTCGTATCTCTCGTTATACTTATCGAGGTCAACATAGCTTCCTCTTGTATCAACAGTACGTCTCTGAGTAGAAGTCTGAGCAGTCTCTGAACTGAATGAAGCGTTGAACTTTGTTCTTTCGCCTCTGTCCTGAGCCTTTGCCTGCTCTTTCTTCTTATCCTTCTTCTTGTCGTTCTTCTTATCATTGTTCTGAACAGGCTTAGGAGCTTCCTGAGTCTTTGCAGGCTCCGACTTATTCTCCTCCTGTTTTGTTTCAGGCTTTGGTGCTTCCTTTACGGGAGCTGTTTCCTGTTTCTTTACAGTTTCTTCAGCTTTTTTCTCTGGAGCTGGTGCGGCCACGGGCTTCTCCTCCTTTCGTGTTTCATTGATCTTTTCTTCCTTCTTTGCAGGAACAGTTTCAGCAGGCTTCTCCTCTTTCTTTACAGGAGCAGGTGCAGCGGGCTTCTCCTCCTTCTTTGCGGGAGCAGGTGCAGCAGGCTTCTCCTCTTTCTTTGCAGGAGCAGGTGCAGCAGCCTTTTCTTCCTTCTTTGCAGGAGCAGGTGCAGCAGCCTTTTCTTCCTTCTTTGCAGGAGCAGCCTTTTTCTCGGCAGGCTTCTTGGCAGCAGGCTTTTTCTCCTCTTTGGGAGCTTCATCCTTCACGGGACGGGGATCATTCTTGGAGTTGAAATATTCGTCCAGTGAGTTTACCGAATAGCGATCCTTTGTGTAGCGCTCAAGCAAGGAATTCATTTCCTCCTCGGTGAGTGAAGAACCTGCCTTCTTTTTATTGTCGCCCTTTTCCGTGAAAAAGTCGATGATCTCCTGTGCAGAAATATTAAGGTCTTTTGCAGCGTCGCTTAACTTTATTTTTTTTGCCATAGGCTTGATTACCTCCATTGTATGACCGCGCAAGCCGCGGTATTAATATAAACCATATCTATATCAACGCATCAGAAATAATTCTTATTGCGATCCGTCGGATATTATTTTTTCAAAGCCGTCAGTGAAGCCTTTGTCCGTTACGGCGATAACAGCCGTTTCTTTTCCGCAGAGCTTTCCAATATCGGATTTACTCAGCTCTGTCCTGAGATGCTTGACATTGAACTTACCGCAGTAGAAATCGACTTCCTTGACTGTTTTATCCGAAGCGTCGGAAGCTGTAAGTATACTCACGGCAGAACCGTTCTTTGCCGCTTCGACCGCACTGTCGAAGCCCTTCACGGTCTTGCCTGCTCTTATGCAGATGCCCAGCAGATTAGCTGTCCTGCGGTTCTTTTCCGAGCTCATTTATCATCACCTCATACACGCTGTCGTCGATCTTGCATGAAAATGACTTCTCGAAGCGTCTTGCCTTTCTTGCCTTTTCAAGGCACTCGGCACTGCGGCAGATATAAGCACCTCTGCCTGCCGCCTTTCCCTTGAAATCGAGACTTATCTCGCCCTCGGGAGACTTCACCACTCGGATAAGCTCTTTTTTGGGCTTCATCTCGTTGCAGCCGAGACACATTCTCATGGGTATCTTTTTTGGCTTCATAATCATTCCTCGTTTGCAGGAGTTTCTGTCTCGGCAGGAGCTTCTGTTTCAGCAGGAGCACTTTCCTCGGGAACTGCTGTCTCCTCTGCTGCTGTTTCTTCAGTTGATACTGTCTCCTCTGCTGTTACTGTTTCCTCAGCTGCATCTTCCTCAGCAGGAGCAGACTCAAAAACGGGAGCAACGAAATCAGGGCTCATCTCGGGAGCTTCCTCGCCGCTTACATTGTCGAACTGCGGCTTGATGTCGATCTTGAAGCCTGTGAGCTTAGCAGCAAGCTTTGCGTTCTGACCTTTGTTGCCGATAGCAAGTGAGAGCTGATTGTTCGGAACGATAACTGTGCATGACTTCTCTTCCATGGAAGTGATAACGGTCTTGAGCACCTCAGCAGGAGCAAGAGCTCTTGCGATGAACTCCTCGGGAACTTCGCTCCATGGGATAATATCTATCTTCTCGCCGTTGAGCTCATTTACAACAGCTGTGATTCTTGAACGCTTAGGACCGATGCAGGCACCGACTGCGTCAACGTTCTCGTCCTTTGACCATACAGCGATCTTCGTTCTTGAACCTGCCTCACGGGAGATTGACTTTACTTCAACAGTGCCGTCGTATATCTCGGGAACTTCCTGCTCAAAGAGTCTCTTTACGAGATCCTTGTGAGTACGTGAGATCTTTACAACAGGCTTCTTGTTCTTGCCGATGATGCCTGTGATGTACACCTTTACGGACTTGCCTTCCTCGAGGTTCTCGCCTGGGATCTGCTCGTTGCGGAAGAGGTAAAGCTCTGTTCCGTCATAAACGACTGTAACAGTGCCTCTGCCTGGCTCTACCTGAGAAACTCTCGCAGTGATGCACTCGTGCTCCTTCTGCTCGAACTTGCTGAGCATCTGCTCGCGGTTGATCTCTCTGAGGTCGCCCTTGATGGACTGCTTAGCGGAAAGAGCAGCCATTCTGCCGAGCTTTGATATGTCCAGCTCCTTCATGATAGTGCCGCCAACGATAGCATTCGGGTCCATAGTCTTGGCAACGTCGATATTTACCTCATTCTCGTCGATAGGCTCATCATCAATGATGTCCTGTCTTATATACATCTCGAACTTCTTCGTTTTGGGATCAATCTCAACACTGATCCTCTCCTCACTGTGGGGATAAGCTCTTCTTGCGGCTTTAAGCATTGCTGACTTAACCTTTTCGATGAGGAGCTCTGTTTCAACGCTGTTTTCTTCGCCGAGAGCCTCAAGTGCCCTGAAAAAGTCCTTATTCATGTTCATGTCTGTAAATTCCTCCAATATATTTTATTTTGGTTTTTATCATTTCAGAAATCAAGATACAGCTTTACAAAAGCTATATCTGCCAGAGGGAATTTCTTTTCCTCTCCGCTGTCGAGAGCAACTGTAACGCCCTCTTTATCTGCGCCGACCAGCTGGGCGATTATTTCCTTTTCACCGTCAACAGCTCTGATGAAGCGTATCTTCACCGTATCGCCCTCGCATACCTCAAAATGTTCCTCCTTCACGAGCTCGCGTTCAAGACCTGCCGAACCCACTTCGAGCATATAGCTCTGGGCAATGGGGTCTTTCTCGTCGAGAATATCGCTTATAGGAGCATTTGCGCGTTCACAGTCGGCGATGGTTATCCCCTCGTCCTGATCTATAAATACTCTCAGGTACCACATAGCACCTTCCTTTTCGTAGCAAACGTCCCAGAGGTAGTATCCGAGCTCATCGGTAATTGGCTTGATAAGGTCATAGACCTTTTGTTCCGTGCCGCCGAATTTCTTGAATTTCATAGGCAATATCCCCCGAAATATCGGGCATCTCCTTTCTCTGCAAAATAATAGTCCCAATATAAATACTAAAGACCGGAAGGTTTCCGGTCTTTGGGTTTACTATCATCATAAAATATTATACCACGGTTTTTCGCAAAAATCAAGTGTTTTTTCAAATTTTCTCAAAAAAATAATACTAAAAAACGGAACTCGAAAACACGTCAGAACGCTATAATAAACAATCCATATTTATTATAGCAACTTTTTGTATAAACTCTCAATTCTCAACTGAAAAGACGTTCCCGAAGGAACGTCTTTTTTTCATCAGCCTTTAAGGGCAACTCTTCTGATCTTTCCGCTGATAGTCTTTGGCAGTTCATCTCTGAACTCAACTATACGAGGATACTTATAAGGAGCAGTATGCTTCTTGACGTAGTCCTGTATCTCCTTCTTCAGCTCGTCAGTGCCCTCAGTACCCTTGACAAGTACGATAGAAGCCTTTACGACCTGTCCTCTTACAGGGTCGGGAGCAGCACTTACGCCGCACTCGAGAACGTATGGGAGCTCCATGATAACGCTTTCGATCTCGAATGGTCCGATACGGTAGCCGGATGACTTGATAACGTCGTCAACACGTCCGACATACCAGAAGTAGCCGTCCTCGTCCTTCCATGCAGTATCACCTGTATGGTAAACTCCGTCGTGCCATGCTTCCTTGGTCTTCTCATCGTCGTTGTAGTATCCGAGGAAGAGTCCTGCGGGGACTTTCTTGTCTGTGCGGATAACGATCTCGCCTGTTTCACCTGTCTTGACAGGATTTCCGTCAGGATCAACGATATCCACATCATAGAGCACACTTGGCTTGCCCATTGAACCCGGACGAGCTGTCATGCCGACGAAGTTTCCGATAGAAAGTGTAGTTTCTGTTTGTCCGAAGCCCTCCATGAGCTTTACGCCCGTAGCCTTGAGGAACTGGTTGTATACCTCGGGGTTAAGAGCCTCACCTGCAACTGTAGCGTACTTGATAGAGCTGAGGTCGTATTTGGAGAGGTCTTCCTTGATGAAGAATCTGTACATTGTAGGAGGTGCGCAGAATGTTGTGATATTGTACTTTGCAAACATAGGAAGTATCTTGTTTGCATCGAATCTGTCGAAGTCATAAACGAATACACAGGTCTCGCTGAGCCACTGTCCGTAGAGCTTGCCCCAGAGAGCTTTTCCCCAGCCTGTATCGGAGATAGTGAAGTGTATACCGTTAGGGTCAACGTTGTGCCAGTAACGTGCTGTGATGAAGTGTCCCAGAGCGTACTTGTGGCAGTGTGTAGCGATCTTAGGATAGCCTGTAGTACCCGATGTGAAGAACATGAGGTTAGGATCACTGCCGCACGAGAGCTTTTCGGGGTCTGTAGGGCGCTCGAAAACATCGCTGAACGCTGACATTTCCTTATCGAAGTCCTCCCAGCCCTCACGTTCGCCGTGAGCCATCATCTTGATGAGCTTTACGCCAAGTTCCTCTTCTGCAAGATCCACCTGATGTGCAACATCGCCGTCGCCTGTACATACGATAGCCTTTACTCCTGCTGCCTTGAAGCGGTATGTGAAGTCATGCTGCACCAGCTGATTTGTTGCAGGGATAACGATAGCGCCGATCTTGTGGAGAGCTATGATAGAGAACCAGAACTGATAGTGTCTCTTGAGAACGAGCATAACTCTGTCGCCCTTCTTTATGCCCTTTGACATAAAGTAGTTTGCAGTCATATTTGAATATTTCTTTATATCCGCAAAAGTAAATCTTCTCTCTGAGAAATCATCTCCTACATATATAAGAGCTTCCTTGTCGGGACATTTTGCAGCAAGTCCGTCAACAACATCGAAGCCGAAGTTGAACTGCTCCTCGTTGATGAAGCTGATACCTGTAAGCGAACCCATAGTATCTGTTTCGAGCTTTACGAACTTATCAGCGATAGGATCCTGAACATGAGCAAGATCGAAATTGGTAACACCGGGAAGGATAACCGGTTCGAGGTTGGAGATAGCGTGCTGAGGCTGATTGATGCCGCATACGATAGCGTAGAACTTGCACTCCTGACCGCCTACAGCCCACTCGTCATGGAGCTCGGAGCTGTCGTAGTAGATAGAATCGCCCTCGTTGAGTATCTCAACGTTGTCGCCGACGCGGACCTTGAGCTGACCGCTGATAACGATATCCATTTCCTGACCCTCGTGGGTATGCGGGTGAGGAACTCTGAACTCCTCGTCGATATACGGGATAGTAACAAGGAACGGTTCTGCGATCTTGTTGCGGAACTTAGGTGCAAGGCGGAGATAGCTCAGTCCCTGTCTTCTTGCGATAGGGAGTCCCTCTCCTGCTCTTGTTATATCAAAGCTCTTGATATGCGGCGATTCGCCTTCCATAAGGTCAGCGATCTCAACGCCGCAGGCATTGGCAAATTTATAGATGAAGCTGAAGCTGAAATCCTTAGCTCCTCCCTCATAAGCAAGGTACTCATAAGCAGGCACTCCCAGCTTATCAGCCATTTCCTTAGGAGACAGTCCGACCGATTCTCGTGTGAGCCTGATTCTCTCAGCGACCTCCTTTATTCTCTCTTCTGCATTTGGCAACTTTGTCATTTCGCTCATGATGATCTCTCCTTTTTTTCTGAAAAATGTTTATACCGGAAAATGAAACGGGTGCTGAGGGACACTTCCGCTTTCTTTGACTACGAAAAATAAAAAACTCGTCTCAAAGAATACAACTTTGAGACGAGTATCATAATCTGATTACCCGCGGTACCACTCAAATTGTGCCGCTATTGCGTAACACCACTTCAGACTCCAGCAAGTCCTATTCATTCACGCAGAATCACGGAAGCGCTTACTGAAAAATTTCAGCACTTCGGCTCAGAAGGGATACACAGCACTGCTTATCACCGACTCGCACCAAACGTCGGCTCTCTGTGGCCATTGGCAATCCTCTGCTTGTCTTCCTGATTGCTTATGCTTGCATTATATCACAAAAGGCTATACTTGTCAAGACCTTTTTTCAAAAAAATCCGATGTCACAGCTCGGATTTCCGATGGTTGACGATATGCGAAAAAACTCTCCCGTAAGCCCTGTGCGGCTTAAAGGAGAGTCTTTTCGTTTATTCTTCCCTTATCAAGATGCCCCGTGTTTCTTATCGTCTAAGAGATCTTACCGATGCTTTGCTTGCAACAGGATCTGTGAATCCGCCGCCGGGTATTACAATTTTTCCTCCGCCTACTTTTGTAACATCTACAGCGTCGGGATCTCTGTCTATGCAGCCGCCGTTGCCGTTAAAGATGCCGCCGTTATTTGCATTGCCTGATGTGCCTCCCTCATCAGTATCGCAGCCTGGGTCTGTGAATCCGCCGCCGGGAATGACTATCTTACCGTTGCCGCTTCCACTGCCATTCCTGTCTGCATTTGGATCTTCACAGGAAGTGCCGTCGCCGTTGTTGCCACTGCTTGTGCCGCCTTTTTTGTCATCATCGTCACCGCTTGATGGTGTAGTACCGGGTGTGTCACCGCCTGATGGTGTAGTGCCGGGTGTGTCGCCGCCTGATGGTGTGGTACCGGGTGTGTCGCCGCCTGATGGTGTAGTGCCGGGTGTGTCGCTGCCTGATGGTGTAGTGCCGGGTGTGTCGCCGCCTGATGGTGTAGTGCCGGGTGCTTTTGATGCAGCATCCAATAATTCCTGCGCTTTTTTGCAAGCTGCTTCACCGAAAACATCTTCGCACGTATTATAATGCTTCTGTTCGCCTGACTTTTTGTTCTTTGAACTGCCTGACTTGCCGCTCTTTGAACTGCCTGACTTGCCGCTCTTTGAACTGCCTGACTTGCCACTCTTAGAACCGCCTGGTGTGCCGCTCTTTGAACCACCGTTTGATGTATTATTTTTACTTCCGCCACAACTTACGCCTGTATAGCCGCCTTGTCCGCTAACGCCTGTAAAACCTCCGCAGCTATTTTCACAAAGAACGCCGCTGTTACCACCGCAGAACATTCCGCCTAACGAACCGCCCAAGCTGTGTCCGCCGATGCCTGAGCCGAAATCATCGCTGCCCGAACCGATGCGGCTTCCTAAGCCATGACCGTCGAGGATATTACCGAACGCGCCGCCCAGACCGAAATTTGAACCAAAGCCGATACCCGAGCCGAAGTCAAGGTTATGGCTGCCGACTCTGCCGAAGCCGTAACCGCCAAGCATACCGAATATGTTGCTGCCGAACACATCACCGCCGAACATATCGCCGAAAAGACCGTCCATGCCGAAAAGGTCATTGCTGCTGCCGATACCAAGTCCGCTGAATACACCGCCCAAAACAGTGCTGCCGAAGTTTGACGGACCATAGACGCCTACACCGATACCGTTGCCGAGCAATGTATCGAGCTTGCTCAGAGAAGCACCGATCCTTTTGTTCAGTGTAGTCTTGCCTGCGAGAATGCCTTTCGTATCCATTGTGAATAAGCTGTCTATACCTGTGAATACATGGTCGAGCTGTCCGAGCATTCCGTCGATCCTGAGCAGGCTTCCTGCCAGTCCTTTCATATCGCTTACCCTTTCGAGTTCAGCTATCTCAGCCTCGAATCTGCTTGTAAGAGCTTCGAGCTCCAATGTTACTTCAAGCTGCATATCTTTGAGCTCGCTTGCTGATATGTCAAGAGTTGTCTTGCCTGTGTCGGAAGATGTCTCCTCATAGAACCTTAACGCATTGCTCTTTGACAACTCCTCAGCAAGCTCGCTGTTTACCGCGATTGTTGTGCTGTCAGACGAATCCGAAGAATCACTGCTGCTTACTGCTTTTGAATCTGAAACGAGAAATGCGTTCTTTTTCCGAAGTGCTGCTGCACTTGCGGAAAAAGAGTTTGCCATAGGGATCACACACATTGTTGAAGCTGCGATAGCTGCCATAGCTTTTTTAATATTAACTCTCATGATAGTACTCCTTACAAAAACATTTTCATTGTTATTTTTAGCAGCTCCATGCTTTTACAGCACACAGTGATGTAAAAGCACAGCGCTGCATTTTACGGGATATGTTGTCTTTCTTATCTTATCTTTGCAGAATTAGCCAATGTAGGGTCTACAGGATCAACATTTACATTTCTTCCGACTTCAAGAGCGTGAGCTGCCTCTTCAGCAGAAGGTGTACCTGTGAAATGAGGTTCATTTCCCCAGTTTGTAATGTAAGGATTTCCGCCGCCAAGATGAACGCCCTCGTTAGAGCCTCTGCTGCCGCTGTTGCCATTGTTTTCTCTGTAAGGGTCGATGCAGCCGCCTCCGATATTTGTGAAGTCGTGGTCATCATCTTCAACATTTCTGCTGCCGCCGGTGCTGCTGTGGCCATGTCCGTCCTCGCCGGGGTCTACACAACCTGAGTTTGCTGTGGTATATGATGTTGTATTATCGCTTGAACCTGAACCTGACTGTGTACCTGAATTATTGTCGTCGCTTCCGCCCTGATTGCCGCCGCTCGGAGTTGTTCCGCTCGGAGCTGTTCCGCCGTTGTCTGTTCCGCTCGGAGTTGTTCCGCCGCTTGTACCGGGGTTTGAACCACCGTTGCCGCCTGTGGAACCTGAACCGCCGTTATTGCCTGTATTATTGGATATCGTAACATTTTCACCGTCGTTTGTTATTACCTGAACGCCGTTTTCATTGTAAATAATAACTGCCTCGCCGCCATTGATCGAACACGCACCATAACCATCATCCTGATTAGCACGGCAAATTGTATCTTCACCGAAAATCAACGTCTGGAACTCTGAAGTACCTCCAATACTGCAAGACGAACTTTGACCATTGCCGATCAGAATCTTACCATTGAAAATATTGATATATACGCCATTTCCACAACCAATACTGTAACTGTTTCCGTCTATAGTATTGAAAACATCTACCTTAACATTTCCTCCTTTGTTCTGGTAATGTCCTCCGCCTGATTTATAACTCCAGCATCTGTTTGAATCCGTACAATTACCTTTGATTCCATGTGCGCACCAATTGCCCACGCTTCCTAAACCGCCTGTACCTTTGCCGCCGTTTCTTATATCAAGATCGCCGAGGATATCACCTCTGCTGCTTCCGATGCCTTCTAAACCAAGGTTACCCATAATATCTGTTCTGCCGCCGAGGATATCGTTAAAGCGGCTGTCTATATCCAGCATATCATTGCCGAGACGCTCATCCAGACCTATTCTGCCTGCCAGATCAGCTTCGATATCCTTACCGATAATGCTGCCTGCGAACTCTCTGTCCAGATCATGAGTGATCTGAGCATCAAGTCTGTCATCAAGAGCTTCATTATTCAGCTTGCCGAGAACGCTGTCATTTACTGTTAAATTTGAATTGCCTGTATTGAGCTTTATGCTTGTTGTAGTAGTTGTTGTGCCTTTCTTTGCGCCGTTTACAAGACCTGTTTTCTTTGACATACTTGTGGTCGTAGTAGTGCTTGTTGTTGTCTTTGACTTAGCTGTAGTTGTTTTTGTCACAACTTTTATATCGTTATTCTTCTTTGAACCTGTGCCTGATGTGCTTGATCTTGTGATACTTGATGACTTTTTCGCACCTGATGCCGCACTTGCGGAAACGATATTTGACATTGAGAATGCACACATTGCTGATGCTGCCATAGCTGCCATTGACTTTTTAAAATTAACCTTCATAATAATTCTCCTTTATAATTACAGATGATAAATATACTTTTTACTGATGTCTGTTCACGTTTCAGGTGTTGCGCAACCCTATGCTTTTATTATACTCAGAAACGGCGATTTGCATAGATGACGTTTGTCACTTTCGCAGTGACATATGTCCTCTCTTGAATGACATATGTAACAGGTGCATACAAAAAGGCGGCTGTTTTCAGCCGCCCGAATATGTTTATTTTCTGCCCTTTTTAGTCCCAGCTGTCCACTGTAAGACCAAGCTGCGGACATTCTATCGAACCCGATTCATGTATCCTGAAATCAAACTCATAGCTTTCATCAGGCTCTTCATTCAGAAAATGCTCCTGATCGCTGCCGTAATATACATTATGCGTGAATTCAAACTTTCCCTTATATTTCTCCAGCAATTCTGTTAGCAGCCGTTCTCTTGCCATTGCTGACGCCAACTCTAAGTCGGCCATAGCCAATTGAAGCGTTGCAGGAACTAAAAAGAGATTTTCACTTAGGGGAATAATTGGCAGTT
>CACZEJ010000028.1 GCA_902780115.1 Ruminococcus flavefaciens
GACCAGTGGTCAGCTCAGGGTCTGAAGAACATCTTCGGAACAACTGTAAAGGTATCCGAAATGCAGTCCGAGGCAGGCGCTTCAGGTACAGTTCACGGTGCACTCAACGCAGGTGCTCTTACAACTACCTTCACTGCTTCACAGGGTCTGCTGCTGATGATCCCCAATATGTACAAGATCGCAGGCGAGCTGCTTCCGGGCGTGTTCCACGTTTCTGCACGCTGCGTTTCTTCTCATGCTCTTAACATCTTCGGCGCTCATTCAGACGTATACGCTTGCCGTCAGACCGGCTTTGCTATGCTGGCTGAGACTAATCCTCAGGAAGTTATGGATCTTGCTCCTGTAGCTCACCTTGCAGCTATCGAGGGCAGAGTTCCGTTCCTTAACTTCTTCGATGGCTTCCGTACATCTCACGAGATCCAGAAGATCGCTATCTGGGATTATGACGATCTTAAAGATATGTGCGATATGGACGCTGTAAAGGCTTTCAGAAAGAGAGCTCTTAATCCTGACCATCCTGTAATGAGGGGCTCACATGAGAACGGCGATATATTCTTCCAGCACAGAGAGGCCTGCAACAAGTATTACGATGCAGTTCCTGAGCTTGTTGAGAAGTATATGGGCAAGATCAACGAGAAGCTCGGCACAGACTACAAGCTCTTCAACTACTACGGCGCTGAGGATGCTGAGAGAGTTATCATCGCTATGGGCTCTATCTGCGATGTTGCAGAAGAAGTTATTGACTATATGAACGCAAGAGGCGAGAAGGTCGGTCTTGTTAAGGTAAGACTTTATCGTCCGTTCAGAGCTGACAAGCTCGTAGAAGCTATCCCCGCAACCTGCAAGAAGATCGCTGTTCTTGACAGAACAAAGGAGCCCGGTGCTCTCGGCGAGCCTCTGTTCCTTGATGTTGTTGCAGCTCTTGCAGCTCAGGGTAAGTCTGATGTAAAGGTTATCGGCGGCAGATATGGTCTTGGTTCAAAGGATACTCCTCCTTCAAGCGTATTTGCAGTATATGATGAGCTTGCTAAGGATGCTCCCAAGGCTCAGTTCACACTTGGCATAAACGACGACGTTACCTGTCTCTCTCTTGAAGAGAAGCCCGCTCCCAACACAGCAGCTGAGGGTACGATCGAGTGCAAGTTCTGGGGTCTCGGCGGCGACGGTACAGTTGGCGCTAACAAGAACTCCATCAAGATCATCGGTGACTATACTCAGAAGTATGTACAGGCTTACTTCCAGTATGACTCCAAAAAGACCGGCGGCGTGACTATATCACATCTCCGTTTTGGCGACAAGCCCATAAAGAGCCCATATTACATCAATAAGGCTGACTTCGTTGCCTGCCATAACCCGTCCTACATCCTCAAGGGCTACAAGATGGTTCAGGATGTTAAGCCCGGCGGCGTATTCCTTATCAACTGCCAGTGGACAGCTGAGGAGCTTGACAAGCACCTTAACGCTGAAACAAAGCAGTACATCGCAAAGAACAACATACAGCTCTATACAGTTAACGCTATTGACCTTGCTGAGAAGATCGGTATGGGTAAGCGTACAAATACTATCCTCCAGGCTGCATTCTTCGCACTTGCAAAGATCATGCCCATCGAAGAGGCTGTTCAGCACATGAAGGACGCTGCTACAAAGTCCTACCTGAAGAAGGGCCAGGATATCGTAGACATGAACCATAAGGCTATTGATGCCGGCGTTACAGCATTCGTGAAGATAGATGTTCCTGCTGCATGGGCTGATGCAACAGCAGCTGCTGTTGAGAGCAAGCTCGAGGGCAAGGCTGAGACAGTCAAGATGGTCAAGAACATTCTTGAGCCTGTTGACAAGATGGACGGCGATTCACTGCCCGTATCTGCATTCGTAGATCACGTTGACGGTACATTTGAGCTTGGCGCATCTGCTTATGAGAAGCGCGGCGTTGCTGTTATGGTTCCTGAGTGGAATGCAGAGACCTGCGCAAAGTGCAACAAGTGCTCATTCGTATGCCCGCACGCTACTATCAGACCTTTCGCTATGAACGAGGCTGAGGCTGCTGCTGCTCCCGAAAACACAAAGATCGCTCCCAAGCCTGTTATAAAGACAGACTATAAGTATACACTTGCTATCTCTCCGATGGATTGTATGGGATGCTCCGTATGCGTAGGCGTATGTCCCACCAAGTCCCTCAAGATGGTTCCCGCAGAGACACAGTACGACCAGCAGAAGGTATTCGACTACTGCGTAGCAAACGTAACCGAGAAGCCCGAAACAACTGCTGTAATGAATGTTATCAGCAGCCAGTACAAGCAGCCGCTGCTTGAGTTCTCAGGCTCCTGCGCAGGCTGTGCCGAGACTTCTTATGCTCGTCTTATCACTCAGCTCTTCGGTGACAGAATGTACATCTCCAATGCTACAGGCTGTTCTTCGATCTGGGGCGGTCCTGCTGCTACCTGTCCTTACACAGTAACTAAGGAAGGTCATGGTCCTGCATGGGCTAACTCACTCTTTGAGGATAACGCTGAGCACGGCTTTGGTATGTATCTTGGCCAGAAGGCTATCCGTGACAGACTTATCTCAGAGCTTGAAGAGATCGCTGCTTCCGAGAAGGCTCCTGAGAGCGTAAAGGCTGCTATTGCAGACTTTATGGCAACCAAGGACAACACCCTCAAGAACACAGAGGCTGCAAATGCTGTTATAGCTGAGCTCGAAAAGCTTGATTGTGACTGCTGCAAGAGACTTGACGTTCTCGAGAACAAGGAATTCCTTGCTAAGAAGTCAGTATGGATCTTCGGCGGCGACGGCTGGGCTTATGATATCGGCTTCGGCGGCGTTGACCACGTACTTGCTTCCGGTGAAGATGTAAACATCATGGTATTCGATACCGAGGTTTACTCAAATACAGGCGGACAGGCTTCCAAGGCTTCACAGATCGGCCAGGTCGCACAGTTTGCTGCTGCCGGTAAGGCTATCGCTAAGAAGAGCCTTGCAGACATAGCTATGTCTTATGGCTACATCTATGTTGCACAGATTGCTATGGGTGCTGATCAGAACCAGACACTCAAGGCTATCCAGGAGGCTGAAGCTTATCCGGGTCCGTCACTCATAATCGGTTATGCTCCCTGCGAGATGCACTCCATCAAGGGCGGCATGAAGAACTGCCAGGCTGAGATGAAGAAGGCTGTTGACTGCGGCTACTGGAATATGTTCCGCTACAACCCGGCTCTCAAGGCTGAGGGTAAGAACCCCTTCACACTTGACAGCAAGGCTCCCACAACCTCCTATCGCGACTTCATTCTCGGTGAGGCTCGTTACAGCGCTCTCACACGTTCCTTCCCGGCAAGAGCAGAAGAGCTCTTCAAGAAGGCTGAGGAGAAGTCTGTTGACAGATATGATGAACTCAAGACTCGTGCAGGCAAATAATATTATTTAGCTGCTGTCCTGATTTATCTATAAAAGTATCCCCCATAGTCAATGATCCTGACTATGGGGGATCTCTTTGGTTTTGAAGCTTATAAGAGTTTTGGCAGCTTGCGGACAGCGGCTGGTAGCAGACCTTGCACTGTTTTTGTCCGATGGTTTATCACAGCGTGAACAACAGGGAGCATCACAAAAGAGCATCAGCTATTTTGTGTTTGAAGACAGGACTGCTTCCGAATACATCACCACGCCTTTTGAAGCATTAGGATGTATGTGGTCAAGGAGATATATATTGTCCGGCGATGTTTTTAAGACGTTCTTTATGTAATTATTTGCATTGATAAATCCAAGGCTTTTTTCTTTGCAGTATTTTTCGAGAGCAGAGGAATACTCATCGTTCAGATCGGTCTTTTCGTTGTAGCTCATGTCACAGTATATATCGCCGTCAGTAGAATACCATGGAGCGATAAATACGAATTCAGCCTTCTGAGAATGTGAGGACAGTTTGTTTTTGAGCGCATCAATTTCCCGGACGAAATCATCGGGAGTCATTGCGCATACGGAACTGTCACGATATCTGACATCGTTTGTGCCGAGAGCTATGACATAAAGATCTGATACGGGTATTTCATCGGCAAGTCCGGTCATATATGAAACAGTACAGCCTCCTTTGGAGTAATTGCTGACTTTTTTTTCGGGAATATAGTCAAGTATCGGTTCATACCAGGGACAGCCGCCGTTTTTGGTGCCTTCTGTAACGCTGTCACCGATAAAGCAGATCGACTGAGCCTTGCTTATTGCCTTGTAAAGAATGCCGCTTTTCATTTTATCAGTAAGCATAAGTCCTTCTGTTTCACAGCGCAGAAATCCCGTACTGTCAAAGTAATATCTTTCAGCAGCAGAAGAAATATCCATTTCATGCCCGAAAACAACTTTGGTTATAAGCTTGTTTGCATTTGCCGCAAGCTGTATATCGTCAGTTGTTAACTGATCTCTCAGTGATGCATCTGTCATAATATCATATATCGGCACAGCACGATAATTGTGGTCGGCTCTTGCGTGGGTATAAAGGGGAACAATGCTTCCGCCTGTTATTTTTTTGGTATCACGGTCGATGTATACATCCACAAGCATACTTGTATCGCCCTGATCCTCACGGTAGATATTTGCGAAATTTCCGGGACAATAAGCTGTGAAAACATTTTTGCCGTTATATTCTTCTATCAGGACAGGTTCAACAACATGAGGATGGTCGCCGAGAATTATATCTGCACCGTTCTTTTTGAAGATATCGAACCATACATTCTGGCTATGATCCGGCTCATTTGAGAACTGGGTGCCGATATGCGGGAGCACAACGATAAGATCGGGTGAATAGGACTTTGCTTCTTTAAAATCCTGCTCTACGGCAGCCTTTTGAGCCTCGAACAGTTCTCCCTCTGTTTCGGAAATTAGAGAAGTAAGATAAGAAAGAGCGCTGTCAGACAGCTTTTCAGGAGTATAATAATTGCAGCCGTAAGTATATGAAAGGAACGCAAGCCTGATGCCCTGACATTCAACTATCTTGATGTGGTTCTTTTTCTTGTCTTCGGCGTTTTTGTAAGACCCGGTATGGTCAAGCCCTGACTTGTCAAGAATGTCTATAGTTCTGAGCGCACCCTTTTCGCCTTTGTCGAGCAGATGGTTATTTGCTGTTGTGACCAGATCAAACCCGGCTTTTTTTACGGCGTCGGCGAATTCGTCGGGATAATTTATGTATAATTCTTTTCCGTCATCATAATTGCTTGTTGAATATCCGGCTTCTTCGCCGGCCATAGGACCCTCGAAAACACCTACGGCAAGGTCAGCTGAGGAAATATAGGGTTCTGCATACTCAAATACTTCGGAAAAATCATAGCCTTTTCCGTTATAGGCTCTTTTTACCTGGTCTTCGAGCAATATAAGGTCGCCCGCAAAGGTTATTCTGAACGAGCTGTCAAAAGCTTTTTTCTGCTGTGCGCTCATTACCGGATATATGATATCCTCATCAATATTGTTTTCAGGTACACGGACAATTTCTTCAACGCTCTCTTTCGGTGAGGAACTGCTTTTAGGATATACAAGCCTTATCAGATCTTTACCGGTATAAGCTTGTGTTAAAGCATTGAGTATAAAACAGAAGCTCACGATCAAAACGGCCGCTCCTGCATAATTGATTTTTTTCTTATTGCTTTTGTTATTATTGTCCTTGCAAATAAGTCTGACGCCTTGGTCGGCAAACGCATCCATCACTTTTGCCAGAAGGTTATTTCCGAGCAGGATGCACATGAGAACTGCCGCGATAACGGCCACAGATATAATAATGTAAACAGGCAGGTCAATTATAATGTCGCTGAGGATAAGTGTAAGAGGTCTGTGCAGAATAAATATCCACAAGGAATTGCGGCCGAACATCGTAAGCAGAGGAAGCTTTTTGTCCGGCATGAGCATCAGCAAAGTAATTATTGCAGACAGAGCGGCAATGTACAGCACACATCTGCCCAGAGCTTCGGACGGCTTTGAATATGGCAGCATCAGCAGCTCATTGTCCGAATACCTGAAATAATACTTTGATACAAAAAACAGCACTGCTGTCACCAAAAGCATTACTGTACCGGATGCAAGACGTTTTGTATATTTTTGGCCTATCAGTTTGTCGCTTTTTTCTTTGCTGAAAAAATAGCCTGCCATATACCATGGGAAAAAACATATTATTCTTGACACAGCCAAGGTATTATCAAGTGAGATATAGAAACCGGCGACAACAGATGCGGCGAGCAGGAATATCATGATACCCTTTATTTCTGAAATATACGGTGCTGTGAGCCGCCATACTGCCAGAGCGATAAGGAACCAGAACGAATACAGCGGAACAAGCATTGAACTCATGCCGTATATAAAGCCTACGATACTGTTGAAGATGAAGTACAGAAAGATAATTCTGAAAATACTTTCAAAGCTGTGAGAGTGTTCGCTTTTGCCGAAATATCCCGACACAAAAACAAATGCCGGCATATGGAACATATAAATATAGTCTGCTATGCTGTTTATTGTCGGATAATATTCCTGAAGCCCATAGAGGATATGTGCAAATACGGTAAGCAGAATGAGTGCTCCCTTAATATTATCCCAGAATACAATTCTTTGTTTATTTATTTTTTCCATTTTTAAATCCACCTGTATTTTTTGATATTATAGCGGCAGCTTGCCCCCATGTAACTCGCAAGCGCCGGACTGACTTTCGGAAAAGGTTTTCCCCCGTGTAACTCGCAAGCGCCGGTTTGACTTTGAGTTAAAAAAATAGTATAATGAATAAAATTGCATTAACAATATAGGGGACGATAAGCTTTGAGCTATATGATCTTCAAAGAAGCTCCGCCTGTTATTCTTGATTTTTTGAATTATATGAGTAATGTGCTTGGACGTTCTGATCTGACAGTAGATGAGTATTACCGGGATCTGCGTACATTTTTTCGATTTATCATTAAAGACCGGGGACTTTTAGAGAATGATATTCCCGTTGACGACATAGATATTTCGGGCGTTGATTTGGAAATGGCTGGCTCCGTGTCGTTTTCGGAGATCATTCTTTTTTTGAACTACTGTAAGGATGAACGAGAAAATGCGGCAGCTACGAGAGCAAGAAAAACGTCAAGCCTTAAGGATTTTTATAAATATCTTACGGTAAAAACACACAAGCTTTCGCATGACCCGACAGAGGAGCTTGAAGCTCCCCGGAAAGGCAAAAAGCTTCCTAAGTATCTTACATTGGAGGAAAGCCTGAAATTGCTGGAAGCAGTAGAAGGCGAATTCAAAGCAAGAGACTATTGTATTTTAGTGCTGTTTCTGAACTGCGGTTTAAGACTTTCTGAGATGGTCGGTATCAATCTTTCTGATATTAACAGTGAAAATATGTTGAGGATCAGAGGCAAGGGCAACAAAGAGAGAGCATTGAACCTGAATCCGGCGTGTGTAAGTGCATTAAAGGAATACCTTAAAGTCAGGCCGGTGAACGGGATCAGGGACAAAAATGCGCTTTTTATCAGCAGAAAAAATTGCCGTATGACAAGTAAGGGCGTATATCACATGGTAAACCACTATATGGCAAAGATAGGTCTTGAGAATCAGGGATATTCACCGCATAAACTAAGACATACGGCCGCAACGCTTATGTATCAGAAGGGCGGGGTTGATGTCAGAACCCTTCAGGCTATACTTGGTCATTCAAATCTGGGAACGACTCAGATATATACACATATTGCCGATGAACAGATCGAAAAGGGACTTAATGCAAATCCGCTGGCGAAGCTCTCAAACGAGGAACCGTCTGCTATAGAAACAGCTCATGAAGAGCCGCTCTCTACAGGATCGTCTGCTATAGAAGCGGCTCATGAAGAGACGCTCTCTGCAGAACCGTCTGCTATAGAAACAGCTCCTACAGAAACGATCTCTCAGAACAGTCAGGACGTTACTGATTGATATTATCAGCAGATTCACTGAGCATCATGTATTCCTCAGGTATACCGTCAAGAGTATCTCTGAGTGAGTTTGCTGACCAGGTGACATTTTTTCTTATTACCTTTGCAGGTGAACCTGCAATGACGCAGTTATTGGGATATTCTCCCTTCACGATGGAGCCGGCGCCTATGATATCGCACTTGCCTAAAACGGTCTTGTTCAGTATTATTGATCTCATGCCTACCCACACATGGTCGCCTATTGTTATTGTGTTCTTGGGCAGTCCTTTTATTTGAGGGTTGATGCGCTTTCCTGTTGTAAGATCAAATATGGAATGCCCGTCTCCGCAGTAAATTTTGATCTCAAACGAGAAAAGGCAGTCTTTGCCTATATTCAGTGTCATTCCGCCGAGCACGATTATTTCTGTATCTCTGACAAATCTTGTGTTTTTGTCTATGTTCACTTCGCCGTCAGAGAATACCGTCAGTGTAACTCCTGACTCAAATGCGCAGTTCTTGCCGATATTTATTATACAGCCGCCGTATGTCTTTGCGGTTATGCGTGTGTTGCTTTCAAAGATACAGGTTTCGTCAACATTGATCTCTGCGTTGCACTCGTAATCCTCAAGCACGACCTCACAGCTTGGAGCGTTAACGTGATTTCCGTAGTTGTCGGTGTAGTCCTTAACGCCTTTTGGGATCCATATTTTACCGTGATTCATAAAGAAGCAATCATCATAATCATCATAGCCGAACTCGAAGATCCTCATCTGAAGGTCAAGGGCTTTTGGTATCCTTGGGACTATTATATAGTATTTATCGTTCTGATTTTGCAGATCACCGAGAAAAACAATGCGGTCGTTTGCTTTTTTCTTCACGGTAGTTATCCTTATAAAATCCTTTAGATCGTATTCTTTTTTTAAGAATGCGGTATATTCGGGTGATTCTCCCAAAAAAGCAATAGTTCTGCCCTTGCGAAGCTTTTCGATGATCTTTGTTATCCTCTCGTAATACTTGCGCGTCGTTTCGTTGTACATATTTTTCTCCTTCCGTACACCGCTCCGTTTAACGGTCGCTGTATTGTATCAATTAAATTATAAATTCTGTTTTCAGTGCTGTCAACATATATGTGAGTTGATTTTCGACATTGAACATTTTTTTGAGGCATAAACAACAAAACCATTTACAAAACAAGCGATTAATGGTAAGATATAACAAATACAAATAAAAGGCGGAGGTGCTATTTCATGGCAGGAAAAACCGAAAAACGCAAAAAATACTACAGCATGAATCAGCAGCAGTATGATGAAATGAAGCTTTTCTACAAGGCGCTTGGCTACAGTGATGAGCACACAGAGGTGCTTTGCGGGAGCTGCTTCGGCGCAGATATTGAGGTCGATCCCGATATCAGCTATCAGGAAGGCTGGAGATTCAGACTTAACTACCGCAGACCTGTATATGAAGAAAGCCCGTCTCACGGAGGACTGAAGGGATTTTTTCAAAGCATAGCCGGCAAGGGAATGGGCGCCAGAGCACGAAGCAGCAATGCTTCCGGAATGATGGGCATGATGATGGGTGCAAGTATGCCTATGGCAAGCTGCGAGCCTGTGGAGGACGGATGCGCACCAATGGAATTGGCGCGTGAGACTGCTGCTTGCGGGGCAATGCCTGCACCTATGCCTGCGGAAGAATTTGATACTGTTGAAACTAATGCAAAGCCCGAAAACGAGGCGCACAGCCCGCTGGATCAGGCGCAGCTTATCTTTTCTGCAAATGTCAATACCGCATCATGGACATATCTTCGCAGCAGGATAAACCGCCGCCGTTCTATCGACAGCGATCTTGTAAGGATAGAAGAGATCGTGAATTCTTATTCATACAAGTTGGATGCACCCAAGGATGATGCTTTGTTTTCTGTCAGCGCCGAAAAATGCAGCTGCCCGTGGCAGAAGGATTCCGAGCTTATGTTCCTTGGCTTCAAGGGAATGAAGGCAGAAAGCAATATACGCCGCAACCTTGCTTTGCTTGTGGATGTATCGGGCAGTATGGACGATGAGTGGATACTTGTACAGATGTCGATGGCATCTATCATGGCTCAGCTGAGAGAGGGCGATATACTTTCCATAATCTCATACAGCGACAATACGACAACGGTAGTAAAGAAGCTTCAATGCGGCAGCCGTGATGATCTGATAAATGCTATTCTCAGCGTAGACGGCATAGGCGGCTGCACCAACGGCAGCAAGGGACTTGAGGATGCATACAATTACCTCAGCGATAACTTCCGCGAGAATGATATCAACCGTGTGTTTATATTTACCGACGGAGATTTCAACTTCGGCATAACCTCTGCGGGAGGACTGGAAAAATATATCTATGATAAGCGCGAAACGGGAATTTATCTTTCTATTGTCGGCTACGGCGAGAACAACTTCAAGGATAACAAGATGGAAGCCCTTGCCCGCAACGGAAACGGCAACTATACGTTTGTATCGTCACCGGGAGATATTCTTGACTGTCTTTCGGACAAGCTGCTTTCGAGCATGATAACTATCGCCAAGGATGTAAAGATATCAGTCGAGATGAACCCTGCTTATGTCAGCGAATACCGTCTTATAGGTTATGATGCAAGGATGCTTACTCAGCAGGAATTCCATGACACCAAAAAAGCTGTTGACGGAATAGGCTCGGAGCATAATGTTGTAGCGCTGATAGAATTCAGGAGAGGAAAGGCAGAGCAGAAATATCAGAGCCGCTATGTTACTGTCAGCAGTGAGAATGTTTCCGATGAGATCGCCTTTATCGAGGTGCATTACAAGTCGCCGGAAGGCAAGGATCTTGTAATGACACGTTCTGTCACAGTTGACGAGCTGGACAAAGCGTCAGATGAAAATGCAGAGACAGCAGCACTTTTGGCTGCTTTCGGACTGCTGCTGCGCAAGTCGAAGTATGGCGGCGATCTGACAAAGGATATGCTCAGGGAGCTTTATGAAGCAGAGCTTAAAAAGCACGAGGGCGCAGAGATACTGCCGTATTCTCATTATGCGGTTATCGGCAGGTATCTTGAATGATATGACTTGACCGTCAGCTGCGGGCAGCCGGCGGCGCCGGTCACAAAGATTTGTTAATGGTTATGCGTTCCGGCGGATCAATATGGTCTGCCGGAGCTTTTTTGTGTAAAAGATTCCATAATTTTATATATCAGCTCTTATTCACGCTCTTGTAAAAAGTACTGAAATGGTGTATAATTGAGCGGAAAGGTATTCGGGAACGGTTATATGGCTTTCGGGCGGTACAGAATGCAAGTGATAACTGCCGCCGGTATATAACAGGAATAAAAGGAAACGGAAAACAAAGGGAAGGGTGTAAATGATGGTGTCGGAAACTATGACTGTCAGGTGCCCTGTGGGACTTCATCTGCGTCCTGCGGGAATATTTGCCCGGGAAATGATGAAGTACAGCAGTGAAGTGGTGATAGTATTCAATGATAAGCACGCCAATGCAAAAAGTCTGCTCTCTATAATGGCGGCCTGCATAAAATGCGGTTCGGAGATAACTGTTGAATGCAGCGGAGATGACGAGCAGGAGGCTATCGAGCGGGCAAAGGAGCTTATTACAGAAGAGCTTGTGTAAAACAAATTTCAGAAGTACCGGGCTTGCGCTGATTCTCACAGGGAAATATAGTTACAGGCTTTAAGGATATAATAAAAGGATAAGAGCCGAAAGAGGCTCAGATAAAGAGGTGAACTGAAATAATGATAAAAATAGGACTTGATATAGGTTCCACAACGGTAAAATGTACAGCTCTGGACGAAAACGGCAGGCTGATATATAAGACCTACGAAAGACATTATTCACAGATAACGGAAAAGATATCCGAGCTGCTGAGAAGGCTCCGCCGTGAGGTGCCCGAAGCAGACAGCGCTCTTATCGCGATGTCCGGTTCGGCAGGCATGGGTGTTGCCGATGCCTGCGGTATCGACTTCATACAGGAGGTCTATGCAACAAGAGTTGCAGCTAAGAACTTCATACCCGACACCGATGTAATAATCGAGCTTGGCGGTGAGGACGCAAAGATACTTTTCCTTTCAGGCGGCATGGAGGTGCGCATGAACGGCTCCTGCGCAGGCGGTACCGGTGCGTTCATCGACCAGATGGCTACACTGCTGAATGTTCCTATCGAAGAGCTTGACGGCCTTGCAGAAAAGCATGAGAAAATATATACAATAGCTTCACGCTGCGGCGTTTTTGCAAAAACGGACATACAGCCGCTTCTTAATCAGGGCGCAAAGAAAACCGACATTGCCGCAAGTATTTTCGGCGCGGTCGTCAACCAGACAATAGCAGGTCTTGCACAGGGCAGAGAGATAAAGGGCAATATCGTTTATCTTGGCGGTCCGCTGACGTTTATTCCTCAGCTTCGCAAGAGCTTTGACAAAGCGCTGAAGACCACAGGCCTGTGTCCTGAAAACTCCCTTTATTATGTCTCTATGGGTGCTGCTCTTTGCGCCGAAAAAACTATCGACCTTGACAAGACTATTGAGAAAATTTCAGTATACAGAGGCTCCGGCAACTTTGCATTCAACAAGCCGCTTTTCAAAAATCAGCAGGAGCTTGACGAGTTCCGTACAAGACACGCCAGGGCGACCATAAAAAAAGGCGACCTGAAAAGCTACACAGGCAAAACATATATCGGCATTGATGCAGGTTCTACCACTGTCAAGGCTGTCGTTGTAGCCAAGGACGGTACCTTGCTTTATTCGGAGTATCTCTCAAACAGCGGCAATCCTGTACCCATAGTCAAAAGCTTTTTGGAGCACGTATATGAGATCGCTCCTGATATAAGGATCGCAGGCTCGGCTGTGACCGGCTACGGTGAGGAGATAATCAAGAACGCATTCGGCGTTGATATCGGTGTGGTAGAAACTATCGCTCACCTGACAGCGGCAAAGAGTTTTATGCCTGACGTTGAATTTATTATTGATATCGGCGGTCAGGACATTAAGTGCTTCAAGATAAGAGGCGGCACGATCGACAATATATTCCTGAATGAAGCGTGTTCATCGGGCTGCGGCTCGTTCCTGCAGACATTTGCAAATGCGCTCGGCTATTCTTCGGAGGAGTTTTCAAGGCTTGGTCTTTTGGCTAAGCATCCTGTTGATCTTGGCTCACGCTGTACGGTGTTTATGAACTCATCGGTCAAGCAGGCTCAGAAAGACGGTGCTACCATAGAGGATATATCGGCAGGTCTGTGTCTGAGCGTAGTCAAGAATGCGCTTTATAAGGTCATTCGTGTGGCAAATCCTTCGGAGCTTGGCAAAAAGATCGTGGTGCAGGGCGGTACCTTCCTCAACGATGCAGTGCTGAGAGCCTTTGAACAGGAAATGGGTACTGACGTTATACGTCCTGAAATATCCGGTCTTATGGGTGCTTACGGCGCCGCGCTTTATGCAATGCAGAAAACAGGCTCAAAAGGCCGTTCTTCTATACTTAACACCGAACAGCTCAAAAGCTTCAGGCATGAGATCCGTTCCATCAACTGCGGCGGATGCAGCAATAACTGCCGTCTTACGGTAAACACCTTCAATGACGGGAGAAAGTTTATTGCAGGCAACCGCTGTGAAAAGCCTGTTACCAAGAAATCGCCGGATGACAGCATGAATATTTATCAGTATAAGCTGCGTCTGCTGAAGGATTATACGCCCGTAGCAGGAAAACGCGGAAAGATAGGTATCCCGCTCGGACTTAATATGTTTGAGCTGCTCCCGTTCTGGCACACCTTCCTGACAAATCTGGGCTTTGAGGTAATAACCTCGCCTTTCTCCAACAGAAAGCTGTATCTCAACGGTCAGCAGACTATCCCGTCCGATACCGTGTGCTTCCCGGCAAAGCTTATTCACGGCCATATACAATGGCTGCTCGACAACGGACTGAAAAGCATTTTCTATCCGTGTATGTCCTATAATTTTGACGAGCATCTCGGCGACAATCACTATAACTGTCCTGTTGTGGCATATTATCCGGAGGTCATCTATGCTAATATGCGTGAGATAGAGGACATTATGTTCTTCCATGAGTTTGTGGGCATACATCGTCCAAAGGATTTCCCGAAGAAGATATGTGCGGAGCTTCAGAGGTTCTATCCGGATATCACACTGAAGGAAGTAAAGGAAGCTGCAGCGGCGGCGTATTATGAGTATGATGAATACCTGAAAAAGATCCGTCTTTACGGTCAGAAGATAATCAGTAAGGCTCGTGCAGAGAAAAAACGCATCATTGTTCTTGCCGGCCGTCCGTATCACGCAGACCCGGAGATAAATCATGGTATTGACAAGCTTATTACAAGCTTTGACGTGGCTATCGTTTCAGAGGACGTGGTAAGCGTAAACGAAAAGAAGCGTCCTACAGGTGTGCTCAATCAGTGGACATACCATTCAAGAATGTATGCTGCTGCGGAGTATGTCAGCCGACAGAAGGATATGAACCTGGTTCAGCTTGTCTCATTCGGCTGCGGAGTGGATGCTATCACTACCGATGAGGTGCGTGCAATACTTGAACGCCACAATAAGATATATACTCAGATAAAAATAGATGAGATAACCAACCTCGGAGCCGTAAAGATCCGTCTGCGCAGCCTGTTGGCGGCTCTGGATGAATAATGCAGCGCAGAGGAAAGCGGCAGCCTGCCGCCGGGAGGAATTATAATGGCAAAATTAGTTTATGATAATACAGGAC
>CACZEJ010000029.1 GCA_902780115.1 Ruminococcus flavefaciens
GGGGTCTACGCCGAGAATAGTCGAAGCTTCGGAAACGTCCTTGAAGAGCTCTCTTGCGATGCCGTTGTCCATAGTTATGCTCTGGTCGATGCTGTCGTCAGGATAAGCAGGGAGATTTATCTCGGGAGAGGTGCTCGGACTGATAACAACATACTCCTGACCGTTTATCTTAGCAGTAGTCATGAGAGAGTTCAGGAACTGAGCGCTGCCCTTGATAACGGGGTATATCTCTTCGAGGTAGCTCTCGTCCTGATTGAAGCGGTAAGCGTCATAGAGCATATTCGATACCCATGCGCCGCCTGTGGGCCACTGTCCCCAAGCACCGTCGATAGCGCCTGTTCTGTTCCAGAGGTCGGTATTGTGATGAAGTACCCAGCCTGTATTGATGCCGTAGTTGACCTTTGCAGTCTCGCTGCCTGCTTCTGCAAGTCCCTTTGCCTTTTCCACGAAAGGCGTGAAGCACTCGGCGAGATTGGTGGTGAATGCAGGCCAGTAGTTCATTTCGTAGTTGATGTTCGTAGTCATCTTGCAGCCCCATGCAGGAGCTGAGTATTTATTCCATATGCCCTGTAAGTTCATTGGTTGAGCGTCGCGTGAAGCGCTTATCATAAGGTATCTGCCGTACTGAAAGAGGGTCTTGACCATTTTCGGGTCGTTAGTTTTGCCGAACTCTGATACGCGCTGAGGAGTAGTCTTATTTATGATATCATTGGTGTTGCCGCCGAGGTCCACGTCAACACGGTTGAAGAGGTTCTGGTAGTCTTCCAGATGATGCTGATAGAGGGTGTCATATGAAAGCTTCTCAGCCTTTGCGATATCAGCCGCAGCGTCGCCTTTTTCGTCGCCATTGCAGGTCTTGTAGTCGATGAAGTTCGTGCGTACTGAGGTGAGGATAACGAGGGAATCCGCATCGGAAACAGTTACCTTGCCGTTTCCTGCGCTGACTTTGCCGCCTTCGGGGATAAATTTGCTGCGAGAGGAGAAATATACAGCCCCCCTTATCCAGAGGTCTTCGTCGCCGTGACCGTTGGCAACGAGAGTATCATTGCCGTCGGTAGTTACTCCGCCGTTGAGTACGCCGTCATAGCCTGCCGAGAGAGAGACAGATGAAGGGCTGTCGCAGGTTATGCGAGTTACCATTACCTGATCGGGATAGCTTACGAAGGTCTCACGGGTGTACTTCTTGCCGTTGCAGGTATACTCCGTTTTTGCAACTGCGTCGTTCATATCCAGCTCGCGTGAATAGCCTGTTACGTCCTTGTGACCGAAACTGAGCTTGAGAGCGCCTACCTTCTGGTACTTGGCTTCGCCGCCGCCTATGAGGTAACGATTGACAAGGCTGTTAGCGTCGTTGTACTTGCCGCTCTTGATGAGATCCTGTATCTCCTTGATATGGGACGCGCCGCTCTGATTGTTGTTGCTGCCGGGACCCGAGCTCCAGACGGTACACTCATTGAGGTCGATGAGTTCGTCGGGATAGTTTCCGTAAGCCATTGCGCCTATTCTTCCGTTTCCGAGAGGGAGAGCCTTGTAGAACGACTCGTCGTTGTTGAAGGCGTTGTCCGTACTGACGTAGCCCGCCATGGTGTTGTATTTCAGCACCAGATCAGGGTCGCGGTTGAGCGCAGCAGAAGCCGAAAGCCCTGTGACTTTGAGCTGCGGAACGGGTTTTCCGCCAGAGGCAAGCGGTATCGCCATACACGCTGCGAGGAAGACGGAAATGAATTTCTTTGTTTTTCCTGATTTCATTTCTTACCAACTCCTTTGTATTTAATTACATTTCCTCCTATATTTATAAATGTATATCTGTGTATTCAATTTTACTCTCACAGTAATAAAAAGTCAATAATTTATATACAATTTCTACAATGCTCACACATTTAAGGTGATGATTTTGTGATAAACATCTTAAAAACATCATGATTTTTGTCGTCTTTTTTCACAAAAGAGTATTGACAACTGTTGATAATAAATGATATATTATAATTGATGTGTACTTAATAACCGCTATATGACGGCTGTTGAGCAGACATTAACTACAATATTTTATTATTTTGGGGAGGGAAATAATATGAAATTCAAACGATTCACAGCAGCACTCATGTCCGCTGTTATTGCAGCGGCAAACACAGGCATCTTCGTACCGACTTTTTCAGCAGCAGCCGAAAACGTCACGGCGGAAAACGTCTATCTTCATGATTATGACTGTACCGCGCGTATATCCGTTATCGACGGCTTGACAGGCGAATATATGGAGGACTGCAACATAATGCTCATGTCAAATCCATACGGTTCAAGCTGGTGCGTGACAAAATGGAACACTTCCGAAGAGGCGGTCAAGACTATTCCCGACCTCTATGCGAAGGATACCTTTGCCGTAGACATTCAGTCGTTGTCAAAAAGCGAAACTATATTTGGTGAGCATACATTTACTTTCGACAGATTTGGTCAGACCAAAAATATAGTGCTGAAAGTATATCCGTGGAAACCAACGTATGACTGTAATATTTGTGTTTCAGTCTGTGACTGGACAAATTTTAAAGATGATGCCGTTTTTTTCACAAGCAATGAATTGAATAACGAATATATCTCAGCAGGCATATACGATGAGAACGGAAATTATTTCACCTCGTGCAATCTGCAAGAAAAAGAAAACTACCTGTATCTTCCTGACGGAAAATATACGCTGAAAGCTTCCAACTCACATAATTTTCACCTTGTAAGTGCAAATTCGGAGAAAGCTAAGTACGGAAAGAAGCTTTTTGACATTGATGTGCCTGAAAAATATGAGATTGATTTTGAAGTAAAAGACGGCAAGTCTGACAAAACTATCGAGCTTTACTATGAGAAATACAGTGAAGAACGTCCTGCAAATGATGTTACATTCCGCGCGGTTGACAGCGTTACAGGTGAAAATATCGAGGGTATCCAGTTCAGCATATATTCTCAGGACTTCAGAACTGCATGGAACTGGAACACCGCCGAAAAGCCCGATAAGCTTACCGAGAGCTTTATGCAGGGCAGATATGCCATAGAAGCCCGTGATGTGCCCTCTTCGTATATGAAGGACTTCACCATTGAGACAGAGCAGAGCGACAGCATCAGCGAGGTATACTACAAACCAAGCGAAGCAGATTTCTATTACGAAGCGGATAAGCCTGCGGAAGTCACAGTGAAATTCAAGCCCATAAATGAACAGGTGGGCAACTGTACCGCTAATATCTCACTTGTGGATATGGCTACGGGCAAGAACATCGAAGGCGCTGAACTAATACTGGAGCAGAACCCTACAGCTTCGGGAAGGATAATAGATCATTGGAATACCTCCGACGAAGCTGTAAAGCACTTTGATGATCTCTTCAAAGGCGTGAATTACGGCGTAACTATCATGCATGGTGCAGAGAGATATGCTCCGCAGTACACCAGATATTTTTCTTTTGACAATAACTATGAGGAACAGGACATCGTTATAAGAGCTGTTCCACAGGGTATTGATAATAATGTAAATATCCACATCAATGATTATACCGACGCAAAGCTGAGTGAAACAGGTACTTGCTTTGAGGGCGAAAAAATCTATAACGGCAACGCTTATATCAATATCTACGACAAGAACGGCAACTATTTCTGCTATACTCCTTCCGCAGGCATTGACGTGATGTATCTCCCTGACGGCGAATACACAGCACAGATCGTCACTGTTGATGAGGGATATAACATTATTTCCCGCGACTGGGATCTTGCAAAGAAAATAATAGAGTGCTACCCTGATATGCCAATACCGTACAAAGAGGGTATTCACTTTAAGGTTGCTGACGGAAAATCCGACAGATACCTCAATTTCTATGTCACCAAAAATAAGAACGATTCGGGAGAGCCTGACGTAAATGGCAGCCTCAGGCTGAAAGTCGTTGACGGCCGTACTTTCGAGCCTGTCGAGGGCGCTAAGATAAGGGTCTACACAAATGATTACAGATCAAAGAAAATTGCGGAGTGGGTGTCAACAAAGGACGGCGAGCTGTTTATAGAAGGTCTCGAAGCAAACTGGTACTTCATATATCTGAAAGCTGTACCCGAAAAATATAATTATGAGCGTTCATTCTCCGCCTACGATAATACTTTCTTTATTACAAAGGATAACCCGAATGAGGAGACTCAGATAGTATTATGTCCAGATGATTATGAATACAATTCTCCGTACCTGAACGTCCATGATATCACGGAAGTCGAAAAAGACCAGTATGGCAGCCCTATACATCGTGACCCGCAGTACGGCGGAACAATGGAGCTGAGCAAATACAACGACATCGTAAGAGAGAATGCAGAGATAAAGGGCGCTGATGACGGAAAAGTATACTATTCAAGAGTAGATACTACCACAAGTATAGTCCTGCCTGACGGCGATTATACGGCAACTCTTCTTGATGTTGAAGACGACTACGCAACACTGGGAGCTTCGTCGGAAAAGGCTAAGATATTAATGGAGACAAAGGGCTATGCTGACGGCGTTTACGGCTTCACCACAAACTTCTCCATAGTTGACGGAAAGCCCGTTGGCAAGACCGACTTTTACCTTTACAGGAGCGAAGCATACGACAAGATGCACATGGGCAATTGCAGGATAAATGTCAGGGCAGTCGACATCACCGACGCAAACAATACCCCTGATCTCAGGATCATTGCAGAATTCGACCCCGAAAGACAAATGTCGATAGTTGATAACTGGAATACCAAGGACGATCCGAAAAAGTCCATAGAGGGCTTGTTTACAATGGGTGAATACAGAGTTACCGCCTATTCGGAGACAGGGGATTATGTCCTTATTGTCCCGACAAAAACAGTCAATTTCGACGAACAGGATTCGACTGATATTATTTTCCGCGCTGTGCCTGCAAGCAAGGTGAAAAAGGGCGACTCCAACGACGACGGCGGCGTTGATATGGCTGACGTTGTAATGATAATGCAGTCTCTTGCAAATCCCGACAAGTACAGGCTTTCAGAACTCGGTGCTTTCAACGCCGATATGGACGGCAACGGCGTTACAGTCGGCGATGCCCAGAAGATACAGCTGATACTTCTCGGACTGGAAAAGGCTTGATGTGCCGTCATTTCCGTGCATTGCCAAAGATGATATAAACGATAAAAACGGCTTCTGTGCAATGAAACACAGAAGCCGTGATCTTTTTATTCAGTATTCTGACTCAGAAATTCTTTGATGCGTAATTGACCCATCTGCTATCCTTTGAGAGCTTTCCGCCGCTGAGGAAAACAGACTTCGCGCTATTATCATGTTTAAGGAAAGCGTCGAACCAGTCAAGGGCATATTCTGCATAAACAGCAGGAGAATCGCAGCAAGTAAGGTGGAAACCGTTCTTCAGGCTTGCGTATACAGCAGGAGCTTTGCACTTATTGTATGCAGGTTTTACCCATATGATAGAAGGAACGATCAGATCATTTGTACCTGCTGTGAAGAAAGTAGGTACAGTAAGTTTGCTTGCTTCGCTCTGAGTAGGGATACCTGCAACATTGAAAACGCAATCAATGTTTGAGTTGCGAAGAGCTGCATTTACCGCACTTTTTCCGCCCTGTGAATGTCCGCCTGCACCGATATTATCAACATCTACTTTTTTATAGAAGATACTGCTTGCTTTTTGGTTTTCAGCGATAATAAAATCAACTGATGCAGACTCTGACGCACCGCTTCCGCAGAAACGGTCGTTATTTGCTACTACGATATAGCCGCCTGCTGATATTTTGCTGAGCAGTTCATAATATATTGAAGATGTAGCGCCTGTACCATTTCCCCATACAACTACAGGATATTTTTTGTTGGAGCTGAGCATAGCTTCGGGGAAAAATACCGTTTGTTCAAACGACTTGTTCTTAAATGCAGCTGTGCAGACCTTGTTGTTAACATTTGTTACAGTGCTTGATACAGATGCTGCGTCAACTGTTACCGAACAGACCGGTGCAGATGCAGTGAAGATGAGAGCTGCTGCCATAATAGATGCGATTTTTCTTTTCATTTTACGACCTCCGAGATATATTTTTACTAACAGTTATATGTTAATACATTATATTTTATCATATCCGAGGCTTATTTGTCAATAGTTTTACGTGCTTTTGTGAATAGTGCTTACGAAAAAATGCAGGCGAATAATATCCGCCCCTACAAACTATTAGCCGTTAGCCAATGTGTCAGCTTCGGTGAATAATTTAATAAGTGCCGTAAGCGAAGAACGAGTTACGATTTCGTACAGAGTGAGCGCGTGGAACAAGCGCCAACGTGGCTGCGGTCGAGCTGGCTCAGCTCGCAACGTGGCTGCGGTCGAGCTGCTCAGCTCGCGTGGCAAGGGTGCAGCGTCACGTTGCTCAGCTTGCTGCTCTGATAGTGACGCGGCTCTTGCCGTCGAGAGTACAGGTAAACAGCGTAAGATCCCACTGCTGAGCCTGACCGCGGAACATCTCGTCGATATCCATGCCGCTGATTATCTCGGTGGATATGACGCTATATCGGTATTGACAGCCGTTCACGTCCGTGAATATGACCTCATCGTCCTGTGACAGCGACCGTATCCTGCCGAAGTGGCTGTTGTAGTTATGTGCAGCTATTATCAGGTCGTGTCCCTCGGCAGTTCCGCTGTAGCGGCAGGGCGAGCTCTTCAGCTTTTCAAGGCTCCATTCGCTTGTGACAGGCAGCTCCAGCCCGAGAGCAGGCAGCGTGATATATCCGCAGTAGCCGCAGTCATCTATACTTACCGTAGGCATTTCCGCGGGAGCTGCTGTTGTTTCTTCATACGGAGCAAACAGGTCTTCCGAGGCAGGCTGCTCCGTTGCCGAAGCTGCTGCGGTAGTTTTGGGAATGATATTTTTCAGCTCTGACATTACTTCCTGAGATCTTTCAAAAGCAGCGCGGTTTTCGAGGATATTGTGCAAGCACAGACCGCCTGCTGTGAGAACGAGCAGGATACCGACAAAAAACGGTATCTTCCATAGCTTTTTCTTCATTTTACACCTGCTTTTATCAAAAGCCCCGTTTGATGCAGATCAGACGGGGCGTGTTGTTATTTCTTTGAAATTTTGTGGTAGTATCTTCTTGCCGCGTAGTAGCAGCCTGTGAACATATCCTTGCCGAAGAAAAGGAAAAGGTTTGCAAGCGACAGCAGTATGAATATCCTTGTACTCGTGCTGCCTCTGACAAAATCTGCGCCGATAACCACGGCATCGACCAAGCCGACCCATTTTACCTTTATCGGGAGCACGAAGAACAGCAGTATCTCCTCATCGGGGAAGAGTATCGCAAATGCGAGGAAAAGGCTCAGGTTCAGGTAGGTATTGGTGGCAAAGCCTATTATGAAGCCTGCTATTATGCAGCCGATAATGCCTGTGAAGTAGAAGATATTGAATTTGAAGCTTCCCCACCGTCTTTCAAGGGCCTCGCCCATCCACCAGTAGAAATACAGGACAAGTATGGACAGCAGAATGAAAGACGAATTGACAGGCAGCAGCACAAATGAAAGTATCCTCCATACCTCACCTTGCATGATATGATATTTGCTGAAGATCAGCATACTGTAAAGATTGATGGTATTGTTCGGATTGGCGGAAAGGATAAGTTCAGCGGCGTAGATAACGCCCATTCCCAGTACGATATAGAGCATCAGGTTCGATATCGCAAACTTTCCGAATTTGCGTTCGAGCTTGTTAAGATGATTGTTCAGCATATTATGACCTCATTTCGCAATGTTAAGATTGTTTCGGGATTTATAGTATACCACGTTATGAGGCGGTCTGTCAAGCGATATCCTGTACTATTCTGTCATCAGAAGTCTGTGTCTGAGCTCGCAGAGATCGTATACATCTATCCTGTTGTCGGCGCAGAGATCGCCTGCTGTCCAGTCCTTCATATCGCCGCCGCTGAGCAGCCATTTCTTCATTATCGTGAGGTCGGCAACGCTGAGTACACCGTCGGAATTCACATCGCCTTTGATGTAAGATTCGGGCTTCCACAGCTCTGTGAGCCAGTTTTTGCGCTTCTGTGCGAAATCGCGCAGTATCTCCACCGAGCCGAAGAAGTCGTCGCCGCTTCCCATGCCGAATACAGCGTAATCGGAGCCGCCGTAGGTATGCCAGCGGGCATTGTTCATATTTGCGGATCTCTGCATATCCTCAGCCATTTTCGTGAGCAGCGGAGAATCGCCGTCGGTATACTTTGTCAGGAACGGCTCGAAATCGTTCATATACGTGGTAGCTATACGGCGCAGGAATTCGGGCTGCTTGTAGAGCTGTCCCTCCCAGCTTATGCCGCAGACGGGTCTTGTGCTTCCGGTATCAGGACCGAAATCATAGCCGTGTATAGGGAAATAGGCTGTAAACAGGTTATTGTACACTGTGGAGAAGCCGCCGTTGCCGTCGGAATTGGAGCGTCCTGTAGGGAAGTCGCCGTAGCTGAGGTCGAAATCCCACGAGGGTCCGAAGTGCAGCTTTCCGTCGCCTGTGAGGTCGGAATCCTTCCACATGAAGTAGCTCGAGAACGTTCCGTCGATGTTCATAGTTATCTCCTGAACGAGATAAGCCTTGATGAACGAGTCGATATCAATATAGTCGCTGTAGTGCTTTCCCTTGGAGTTATAGCCGTTTTCGGAGTATATAGCGTCCTCTGCGTCCTGTACGAAGCTCCTGATATATTCCATCTGCGCTTTTGAAGCGTACTCGGGAGTTTCCAGAGCTATTGCCTGTCCCCGTGAAGTGACGAAGCCGCTTTCCGCTTTGTAGCCGTAGCGGTTGAACTGCTGTCTTTGCAGCAGATATCCGCCTGTTATGTCAGCAGGGTCATTGGGGATATCGTGGTATTTACAGCTGTTCTCCATGTATTCCATAGCATCTTTTGCGCCTGACACAACTCGCGGAGTGGTCTTGATATCAGTCTCATTGACCTTCTGTGTTTTGTCCTCAAGGTCGGTGATGTCGATGCGGTTCTTCTTGACCTCCACCTTCTCGCTGAGCTGGTATGTGCCGCGGTATGAGCCGTCTGCATAGAGGTCAACGAACACCGAATCCACGGCATACTCCATATTTGCCGCATGGCACATCTCCTCGGTGAGCTTGTTCCTGAGCATGGAATGGTCAAGGTAATTGGCTAAGAGCACCCATTTTTTAGCCTTTCCCATACCGTACAGGTCGGCTTTTTGCGCCAGCTTGAAGTGGTAGGGCTTTTTATTGCTGTAGTCCCATGAGGAATTTCCGTGAGCCGCGAATTTCTCGATCTCTCCGCTGTAGACGGTGCTGCCGTCGGCGTTGAGCATAAGAGCTGTACCGCTTTCATCAAGCCACCTGTTGCTGTCCAGAGCGGCGAGGCTGTCAGGCTTTATCGAGAGGTAGAAGCAGCCCAGCTCGGACTGCATTATTTTCAGCTTTCCGCAGTCGGTGCTGCCTGTTTTTACAGTGAATTCGTCGGCGCTTGCGAGTATATCCGCAGACTTTCCCGATTTCAGCTCCTTGCCGTTGAGGTAAACAGGCTCCTTTGATTCGTACTCTATGACGAGGTTCTTTCTGTCGGCAGTAGACGGCAGGAAGATATAGCGGCAGTCCTCCCACGGGCTGTACCACCAGTTGGTGTAGTCAAGGTCGGTGTCCGACTTTGGCGAAAGGTTGGACACACGGAATTTTGTCACAGGGACTTCCTCGTACTTCGGGTCTTCCGCAATGCCGGCTTCGCCGACGTTCCGCGGCTTCACGCCGTTCAGGCGCGGAAGAGCTGCGGCTCCCGATGCAGGAGCGGCGCTCATGCCTGTATTCAGGCATATTATTGCTGCCAGAGCTGTGACAGCTGTTCTGAAAAAGTGCTTTTTGCTCATAGTATCTCCTCCGAAAAGATATATTCTGTATATTAGACGCTAAAAAGAGCCAAAACGCTTCAAATTCAGAGAAATTTTTTCAGGATATTATCAGATCGCTGTTGTGCGAAAGTTTTTATATCGTTTCCCCTTTTGCGATACGTTCGGCAAGGTCGTTGAGGTATACCCAGCGATCCATTTTGTCCGAGAGCTGCTGTTCGAGCTCGTCCTTTTTGTCTGAGAGTTCCTGTAATTTCACGTAGTCAGATGTATTTGCGGCTATTTCCTTTTCGGTATCGGCAATAGCCTGTTCAAGAGCGGCGATATCGTCGTCGATGGTATCGTACTCGCGCTGCTCCTTGAACGAGAATCGGAGCTTGGTCTTGCCTGTGTATACACGCTCCTTCTTCTCGGTTTTTTTCTTTGTTTTCACGCTGTCGGTATCGGATTCGGCAGCTTTTTCGGCATAATCGCTGTAATTTCCGTTGAAGCGTGTGCATACGCCGTTTTTGAACTCGAATATCTCGTCCGCCATCTTGTCGAGGAAGTAGCGGTCGTGAGAGACTGCGATAACAGCTCCGCTGAAGTTCTCGAGGTAGTCCTCGAGTATGGTCAGAGTTGCTATATCAAGGTCGTTTGTAGGCTCATCGAGGAGCAGTATATTCGGCGCAGTCATGAGTATTTTCAGCAGATACAGCCTTTTCCGCTCGCCGCCCGAGAGCTTTTCTATCCTGTTCCACTGGAGCTCGGGCGTAAAGAGGAAGCGTTCCAGCATCTGCGACGCGGTAACAGTTCCGTCGGGAGTCTGCACTCTGTCGGCAGTTTCGCGGATATACTCGATAACGCGCAAAGAAGGATCCATGGATTCACATTCCTGCGAAAAATAGCCTATATTCACAGTATCTCCCAGCACTATCCTGCCTGAATCGGGCTGTACCTGTCCGATGAGCATTTTCAGGAAGGTGCTTTTTCCTGCTCCGTTATGACCGACTATGCCGATACGCGCATCACGGGAGATCATATACGAAAAGTCGGTGATAAGAGGCTTTCCGTCGATAGATTTGCTGATATTCTCTATCTCAATGGTCTTTTTGCCGAGGCGTGAGGAAACGGACTGAAGCTTCAGCTTTTCGGATTCTACAGGGATATCGCGGTTTTTGAGAGCTTCAAAGCGCTCGATCCTGTCCTTGGACTTGGTACCTCTTGCACGGGCACCGCGGCTTATCCATTCAAGCTCGCGCCTGTACAGTGACTTGTTCTTGCGCTCGGCAGCCTCTGCATCGGCTTCACGCTGAGCCTTCTGCGCGAGGTAATCGCTGTAGTTGCCGTCGCAGACATACAGGCTGCCCCTGTCTATCTCGGCTATTTTTCGGCATATCTTGTTCAGGAAGTATCTGTCGTGAGTGACCATGACGATAGCGCCGCGGTATTTCAGCAGCAGGTCTTCGAGGAGCTGCGCTGTCTCGTTGTCGATATGGTTGGTCGGCTCGTCAAGGAGGAGCACGTCGCTGGGCTGGATAAGTGCGGCAGCAATGCCTGCACGGCGCTTTTCGCCGCCCGAAAGAGTGCTGATGTCCCTTTCACAGTCAGATATGCCCATTTTGTCGAGCACCGACTTGGCTTCGTATTCCTTGGAATGTTTCAGGTCATCGGGAAGATGCGCGAGCACCTGTGACAGCACCGAGCCGCTTTCGCCGAATTCGGGTATCTGCGGCAGATAGGAAACTCTTATGCCGTTGGTCCTTATGACCTCGCCGCTGTCGGATTCCTCGGCTCCTGCAAGTATCCTCAGCAGGGTGGACTTGCCTGTGCCGTTTATGCCGACGATGCCGACTTTGTCGCCTTCGTTGAGGAAGAACGATACGTCATTGAGTACCTTTCTTTCCATATATGTCTTTGAAATGTTCTGAGCAGTTAGAAGGATCACCGATCTCTCTCCTTATGTAAAAATAATGATATCGCAAAGCTGTGCCCTTTCGATATAATGCCAAATACATTATAACACAATAAAGACATAAAATCAATATATATCTGATTTGCACAGAATGGGTATCTGTGCTATATTCAGCAGTTTGCTGTTCATATTTCGGTCAAGTATAATTGCTGTTTTGCACATATTTGGTAGCACATTATACATACTTCATACAATTGTACTCTTTATGTATTGACACATCGGGAAATACAGAGTAAAATATAGTAAAGCATACTTTTTTGAACTGGGTGAAAATGCTTTAATAGGTAATAATAAGGAGGAATCATTATGAAAAAGATCGTTGCATCGGCTATGGCAATCACCATGGGACTCTCTCTCGTTTCATGCGGTTCGGAAAAACCCGATACAAATAATGCGCCGACAAGCAGCCAGAAAAAAACGGTCGGTATATCTATGCCCGCGCAGGAGCTTGAGCGCTGGAATAATGATGGCGAATACCTGAAATCACAGTTTGAGGCAGCAGGATATGATGTAGAACTTGTATATGCCGGAAATAATTCTTCAAGACAGAATAATGATATAATGGGAATGATCGCGGACAATGTCGATCTTCTTCTTATCGCAGCAGTTGACGGAACAACTCTCTCCACAACTCTGGAAGATGCAAAGAACAAAAATATATCAGTAGTTTCCTATGACCGTCTTATCATGAACACAGATGCGATAACATATTATGTTTCATACGATAATTATTTGGTAGGAAAACTCCAGGCACAGTTCCTGCGCGATCAGCTCAGCCTTGAAACGACGGCAGGCCCTTACAATATCGAGTTCGTTGCAGGCGATGCAGGTGATAATAACGCTAAATACTTCTTCAACGGCGCATATGAGACTTTAAAGGACTATATCGAAGCAGGAAAGTTAGTCGTTCCGTCGGGTATGACAACTTTTGAAAGAGTTGCAACTCCTGACTGGGCTGTTGATGAAGCCGAGAAGAACATGAAAACTACTTTAAAGAGCTGTTATGCTGACGGCGAGACACTCGATGCAGTAATATGTGCAAACGATTCGACCGCGCTCGGTGTTACAAAGGCTATCGCCTCCAACTATACAGGAGAAAAATATCCTATTATCATAGGTCAGGACGGCGATATCGAAAACCTTAAAAATATCGTTGACGGCAAGCAGGCTATGACCGTTTACAAGAACGTTAACGACGAAGCTACCGTTGCTTTTGAGGTCTGCAAGAGAGTGCTTCAGGGCGAAGTGCCGACAGGCAAGCTCACTTCTGAATTCGCTGTTCCTGTAAACTTTGATTCCGAGACATATGAGAACGGCGTAAAGCACGTTCAGTCTTACCTCCTCGTTCCCGAGGTTGTCACAAAGGATAATTTACAGCTTATGGTAAATACAGGTCTCTATAAATGGGACGATGACAATAAGTACCTTGAACTGGTAAAATAAAATATGCATTTACGAAAAAGGACTTCCCGAAGGAAGTCCTTTTTTTGCGCCCGAGCAAAAGCTCCGCTGCTTTCATGCCGTTTATTCTCTTATTTCGAGTTCTCTTCTCACTTCATCGAGGAATCTCTTTCCCATACTGCTCAGCTCGTTGTTCTTCTTTGTGATATAACCTATATTCATGGTGCTCTGAGTACTGTCCTCAGTCCTGAATGGTATCACAAGGAACTGATCTCCGCTGAGCTTTTCCGAGTATATGCTCGAACAGAGAGTGTAGCCGTTCAGTCCTTCCATAAGATTCATCATGGTAGCTCTGTCAGTAGCCTTTACGGTCTTCTGATAAGCGTGTTCGATGAGTATTTCTTCGGCGAAATATATCTCGGTCTCGTTTTGCTGTTCAAACGACAGACATGGGTATGGATCAAGTTGTTCAAAGGTAAGCTCCTTTTCTTTGGCAAGGGGGTGGGAACGTGCAAGATAGACGCTGGCAGGACATTCGATAAGCGATGTGAAATCAAGCTCGTTCTCGCGGAGGAGCCTGTTTATCACACGCTGATTAGCTTCGCAGGTATAGATTATGCCGATCTCGCTCTTCATCGAGCTTACGTCTTTGATAACGTTCGCTGTAGCAGTTTCTCTCAGCGCAAGATCGAACTTGTTGGAATCATAATGCTTTGCCATTTCTATGAATGCCTTGACAGCAAAGGAATAGTGCTGCATGGACACAGCAAATCTTCGGCGGAAATTCATTTCCTCTCCGTATTCTTCCATGATCTCTTCATACTGCTGGTAGACACGTTTTATTTTGGCAAGGAAATCATCTCCCTCGACCGTCGGCGTAACGCCTTTATGGGTACGGTGAAAGATCTGTATGCCCAGCTCGTTTTCAACATCTCTGACAGCTCCCGTCAATGTTGGCTGTGCAATGAAAAGCTTTTCCGCAGCCTTGTTCATCGAACGGGATTCCGAGATCGTAAGAAGATAATTTATCTGTTGTAAAGTCATAGGACACCTCGTAAAAAAACAGCCCCTTCCCTACAGAAGAAGCTGCCTTTATTGTCTCATTTAAATGTATTATTTTAGGAGGTTATACACTTAATGGTTTCAGCTAAATAATGGATTATATATTACATCGTGCCTTGCTGCACATTCGGTCTGTTCCCCTGACGACAGAGCGGAGCATACCAAGCATACAGGATATTCTGTTTTTCATTTTTACCGCTCCTTTCGTTTGGTATGGTTATATTATACCCTGAAAACAGCGGTTTGTCCAATGCTAAAA
>CACZEJ010000030.1 GCA_902780115.1 Ruminococcus flavefaciens
TAGGATAATGCTATATCTGTATCAACAGGAAAGCTATGATCCCTGCGAAGAGTTTATCGGATAAACCGATATCTCCAAGCAGCTTATCAGCTGAGTGACGTGAGGTCCTTTACTATTTCTCCTGCTATGAGCAGTCCCGCAACAGCAGGCACAAAAGCGGTACTTCCCGGGATATCGCGGCGTTCCGTGCATTTGTGCTGCGCTCCGGGAGGACAGATGCAGTGAGTTCGGCAGCTGATAGACATATCCTCTATGGGTCGGATAGGCTGCTCGTCAGAGTATACCACCTTCAGTTTCCTTACGCCGCGCTTTCTGAGCTCGTGCCTCATGACACGGGCGAGGGGACAGACCTGTGTATCATAGATATCCGCGATCTTCAGCCGTCCTGCGTCGATCTTGTTGCCTGCACCCATTGCGCTGATTATGGGCACATCAAGGCTCTGCGAACGCATTATCAGCTCAAGCTTTGCAGTTACCGTGTCAACTGCGTCAACGACGTAGTCATATTCGCCGAACTGAAAATCCTCGGCATTTTCGGGCAGAAAAAAGCACTTGTGTATCCGTATATCGACATCAGGATTTATCTCCTTCATGCGCTCCGCCATGACCTCTGCCTTGTACTTGCCGACAGTCTTTCTCGTGGCGAGTATCTGGCGGTTAAGATTGGTAAGGCATACCTTGTCATCGTCAATAAGGTCGAAATGTCCTACGCCGCTGCGGACAAGAGCTTCACAGACATATCCGCCGACACCGCCTATCCCGAATACCGCAACTCTCGATACCGAGAGCTTTTTTATCGCTTCTTCACCGTAAAGAAGCTGTGTTCTTGAAAACTGATTCAACATTTTCTTCACCCGTTATAATAGTATTTTTATAGTTATAATATGATTATATAGTTGCCGAGAGAATTTGTCAATAACAAATTCACAGAAAACCTATTGACAAAGTATATATATTATAGTATAATATCAACATACTAATTATGTGTGTGTTTACGGAGGTGTTTGTTATGCAGGTATATATGTGCGGCATCAATAATTGTATAATAAACTGCTCTGCGTCTGCTGAATAGCGGGCTTTTTCCGCCTGTAAATGAACAGTTCGACGCAGAGACAGAAATGTCTCTATTTTTATTTACAGGAGTGATAATATGAAAAGGATCGAAGTCATATCCCTCGACAGGATAGGTCTTGTCGGCGAGATATCCAACGTTATCAGACGCTTGAACGGCAACATAATCACGCATACAGCAAATGTTGTGACTGATGAAAAGAATACCTTTGTTTCGCATTTCACTGCGGATATCGACTTCGGAACGGTGTCCGAGAACGAAGCGGTAATGCGAAGACTTCGCAGGATAAAAAATGTGCAGCAGGTAAGGATCACAGACCTGTGAGGCATAAAATCTAAAGGAATTTACAGAGAATGGATATAAGCGTTAATGAACTCAGAAAAGCCGTTATCTCAGACGATGAGCTTTCTTTCTCGAATAACGGCAGAGATTTTATTTTATACGGCTGGGATCAGTGCGACGGCTATGTGCTCAGCTTTGAATGTGACGGCGAGCTCATATGGCAGTCCGCTCCAATGCCAAGATCTGCCTGTGCAGATGAATTTATAAAGTATTATACCAACTCACAGAGTGCTGTGATATGAACAGAGTCTCCATATAAAAGGAGGCTCTGTTTTTTATGACGACTATAATAAAAGATCCGCCTGAGCCTAATGAAAGCCCCGCGGATCGTTTTATCTTACTGTATCGGTTCTGATAATTTCATGAGATACTGCGGTCATGGCTCATGTACTGATGAAATACATACTGCTGCCGAGTATTTTCCGAAAAAGCAAATGAAACTTTCTGTTATCAAAACCTACTTTTTTATTGCACATATCACTTGGAAGACGGTTGAAAAGATGATCGGGTCAACATCGTCCTGCTTTCCACATCCGCTCTGTACAAATGAGCACTGAGCGGAAAATGTGCTGCATGGAATTCTTACTTGTTACCATTTGTACAGCTCCTTTCCTGTTGGATATGTATATATTATAACCTGTATTCTTACGCTTGTCCAATCCCGAAATTCTGTTGCAAGCTATAAAATCAGGCTATATACTGTCATTTCTTGATAATTTCATTAAGCTGAGCCACAAGCTTTTCCGTATCAAATCCGTGAACGCTCGCTGCGTCGCTTACAGTCTCAACTCCCGATGACGGACAGCCGAGACAATGCATACCGATACTGAAAAGCAGCTCTGCTGTCTCAGGGTGAAACAGCACAAGATCACCGATAAGCGTATTCGGAGTTACTGTCTCAACTCTGTCGATATCTATTTTCATGCTGCACCTCAGATGTGATAGTTGTCCTCGATACCATCAAGCAGACCGTATTCAAGGAGTATCTCTTCAAGTCTTTCCTGAGTAAGAGGCTTAGGAATAACAAACTGTGTATTCTCCTCGATCTTTCTTGCAAGCTCGCGGTACTCGTCAGCCTGATGTGCATCTGGCTTGTGGTCGATAACAGTCTTTTTGTGTATCTCTGCTCGCTGTACTTCGTTGTCACGGGGAACAAAGTGTATGAGCTGAGTGCCAAGTTCCTTTGCAAACGCAGCAACAAGCTCACGCTCACGGTCAACGTTACGGCTGTTGCAGATGATGCCGCCAAGACGTACACCGCCCTGTTTTGCGTATCTTGCAATACCCTTTGAGATGTTGTTGGCAGCATAGAGTGCCATCATCTCGCCGCTGGCAACGATGTATATCTCCTTTGCCTTGCCCTCACGGATAGGCATTGCAAATCCGCCGCAGACAACGTCGCCAAGTACGTCATAGAATACATAATCAAGGTCGTCTGTGTATGCTCCAAGTCTTTCGAGAAGTCCGATAGAAGTAATGATACCGCGTCCCGCACAGCCTACACCGGGCTCAGGACCGCCCGATTCTACGCAGCGTGTTCCGCCGTAGCCCTCTTTGAGGATATCTTCAAGCTCGATATCTTCGCCGTTCTCGCGGAGAGTATCAAGAACAGTTCTCTGTGCAAGTCCGCCGAGAAGAAGTCTTGTTGAGTCTGCCTTTGGGTCGCAGCCGACTACCATTACTTTATTGCCGCGTTCAACAAGTCCTGCTGTGAGGTTCTGTGTAGTGGTAGATTTACCGATGCCGCCCTTTCCGTAAATTGCGATCTGTCTTATTTCCTTAGCCATTTTTATTTACACCTTTCATTCTTATATTTTCATAATTTTTCGTCAGCCGCAGCCAAAAGCTGATATCTTATGGCTTGCGGCTTTAAATATTGAGGATAACTGTACCGCTGCAAGCAGAGAAAACGCAGCGGCACAGTACAGGATAAAGCTCCTGTGGGCATGAAGCCGTCAACCGTGTGAGAATGTATCCTTATGCGCGATACGCTTTAAGTATATCTGGTCGCCGTAGTCCTTTTCGCCCGGAACTCCGATAGCGTCCGCACGGCATCGCTGACAATGCCTGAATACATCTATATATTTTGCTGCCTTCGCCCTGACGCTCTCTATCTGAGCACAGGTGGGTTCGGGATAGTCTTTAAGCTCATTCTGAGGGATAAGCGGGATTATGTTGTATATGGAAGCTCCTGCTTCTTTTACAGTTTTTGCTATTTCCTCGATGTGCTCATCGTTTATGCCTATCACAAGCACTGTATTGACCTTTATGGTAATGCCTGCCGCGCTGACTTTGCGTATGCCTTCAAGCTGATTTTTTATGAGTATCTCGGCAGCTTCAACGCCCGTATAATGCTTTCCGTGCCAGAGTATGCCTCTGTTGAGTTTTGCTTCGATCTCGGGATCGACCGCGTTCACTGTAACAGTAAGGGAGTCGATATCCGTTGAGATTATCTCATCAGCCTTTTCGGCAAGAAGTAGTCCGTTTGTGCTCATACACTTCACAAGGTCGGGGAAGTTCTTCTTTATGAGCCTGAAGGTCTCCAGCGCGTAGTCCGAAGCAAGAGTGTCTCCCGGGCCTGCTATTCCCGCAACTTTGATAGCAGGACATAGTTCAAGAGACTTCTTTATTACATCAATTGCTTCTTCGGGCTTTATGACCGTCGAAGCAACTCCCGGACGCTTTTCGTAATCGTTGATGCGTCTGTCGCAGAAGCGGCATTCGATGTTGCAGGTAGGACTTATGGGAAGATGTATCCTTCCTGTTGTTCCTTTCTTTCCCCTTGCATAGCAGGGGTGCTTATCTGTCAGTTCTTCGTAGGATATCGCCATTTATCCACCTCCCATAATTTGTCGCTTTTGATCTTTTCTATCAGCGGTTCGATGGGAAACGGAGCTTCGTACACCGTAAGTCCGCGGCTTTCAAGCTGCTGTGAAGCGCCCTGTCCTATCTTTGCAACAAGAACTGCGTGAACGTCACCTAATACATCTATGATCTTATCAAATGAAGAATCATTGTGATAGTGTCCCTGACAGACACGTTCCACCTCTCTTGTGCCTGTAAAGCTGTAATTTCCTGTTTCAGCATCAAGTTCTATAATGTGAAATCTCTCTGCGTGACCGAAATGCTGATTTACGACGATACCGTCGGTTGAAGCGATAGCTATTCTATACGCCATATTTTACCTCCTTTGCTAATGGGTATGCTTATATTATACATAGGCTTAGTATGTTTGTCCAATACTTGTTACCGAGATTCGGTTCTCAGAAAAATTGATAGCGTAAGCAATATAAATAAAAAATCCTGAAATTTTACAACTTTTCAGAATGATATGCATATCCGAGCCGCAGGACTGACCATCTGATAACACCAATGCTCTTCCATTCATCGAGCGGCTTGTTTTACCTGATATATTCACTTATTACTATGAACTAAAACGACATATTACAACAATGCCCCGAAGCGTTAAAACGCTTCGGGGCAGAAATTTTATATTGTTATCATCTTATTTGAGAAGCTCCTTGCGGAACTCAACAACATCGAATACATCGACATTTCCGTCGTCGTTCATGTCGGCAGCCTTAAACTGCGCCTTAGTGAACTTATAAGTGCCGTGGATATATCTGTTCAGGAGTATCAGGTCGCCGACATTGAATGTGCCGTTGCCGTTGATATCGCCCTTGTCATACTCCTCAGCGCCTATCTCCACGAACTTTATACCGTACATCTCAGCATAAGCCTCGGCTGTAGATCCTTTATATCCGTGGATAACGGTATCAGCTATCTTATAGGTATCAGTTTCCTTAAGTTCCTCTGCTAATGTTCTTGTTGAAGAATATACTATAGGAGGCATTTGCAGACCTTCAATTCCGCTATCATATTTATATTCAAGGTGCTTTGCAGGTATAGTCTGATCGCCTGCGCATATCTCGCACTCAGGGTCATAGATATAGATATCCTTCATATATATCGCGTTCTTGAATGCATCGAAGTCGATAACATGAGAGTAGACATCTGCTCTTGTCAGTCCCGTTCTTTGGCTGTAAACCATTTCCCAGCTCATTTTTGTAACGCTCTTAGGAACAACAAGCGAATTTTCGACATCTACTCTTGCGATGCCTACCGTGCCCTCACGCGGAGCTACATCAATATAATGATCGTATTTTATATCTACGAGCCAGTTATCAAGATAACCCAAACCGCCATCGAACTTCACAGCAGGAACTTCATAGAACGCCTGATAGCCGATATGTTTTACGCTGTCAGGTATTTTTACATCTTCAAGAGCAGTACAGCTTAAAAACGCTCCATCACATATAATGTCGAGTTTCTCAGGCATTTCGATCTTTTTGAGCTTTTGTGAGCCGACAAAAGCATTCCTGCCGATGACCTCAACACTGTCGGGAAGCTTTACTGTCTTGACGTATTTCAGGCTGTGGAAAGCTCCTTGACGGATAGTCTTAACGCCGTCAGGTACGACTATCTCCTTCACCTCATAATTTGACGGAACTTTTACAAGCTCGGTCATATCCTTGGTGTATATTATACCGTTAACGGAAGTTAAGTACTGATTGTCCTTGCTCACCTCATAATATGCAGTATTATCCATCATGAGATCGGGACTTACTCTGAATGTTGTGATAGTTGAAGGAAGTGTGACCTTGCCTGCATTCTTGTTGCAGTTCACAACAAAAGTCGTTACGGGAACGCCCTTGACAGTCTCAGGGATAACAACGTCCTTGATAGGGTCATTGTAGCTGCCGTTAAGTCTTACGCTTGCATAGCTGTTGCCGTATATCCAGTACGAAGCTCCCGATTCTTTATCGTCGTATATCTCAGGGCCTGCGACTGTGTTCACAGGCTCGAAAGTCTCGAATATCCTTCTGTATTTAAGTGCATAAGCCTCTGCTGTAGAGCCTGCATGACCGCGGATAACAACGTCATACTTTGCAGGATTGCCTATCTTTATAGGTGCGGAGTATACCTTCGGCAGATTATCGCTGCTGCCGCTTACGGTATTATTGCTTGTGACCCATGTTATAGTACTTGCACCGTCATCAGGCTTTGTCTCGTCAAGGTCTATCAGAGATGTACTTGCAGATACAAAGGTAGTGTGAGAACCCGAACTGCTTGAACTTACGCTCTTATGGCTGAGAGTATAATCAATAGACTTTTCTTCTTCGTCCTCAACGTCGGTGAATGTGTACTCCTTGCCATATGACGGTATCGACATTGCATCATCATCTATCTTACAGTCAGGGTCATGCACCCACACTTCCTTGACATAGAAGCAGACTATACATCTTGCAGGGATAACGTCATTGTAGAACTCTACCAGCTCCAGCGGCATTTTCAAGCCAAAAGCAAGATACATACCTACGTGCTTTACAGAAGCAGGAACGGAAATGACTCTCAGGTGATTTCTGCTGACGAAAAGACCAACAGCAGTTCCCACTGTGCCCTGTCTTATGTCAGCTCGCTGTATGTCAGCATCTGAGGCTACAGCCCATTTGTCTACATAATGTATACCGTTCTCCTTGACTACGCAGCCTGCGTCCGTGAAAGCAGGGTTCTCGATAGTTTCAACGCTCTCGGGGATAGTGAGCTCCTTCAGCGCGAAGCAGCCTGCAAAAGTATACGGATAGATGCGGTCGAGACTGTTTGACAAATTGATGCTTTCAAGGGCTTCACAGCCGAAGAAGGCACACTGCTCGATAGTCTTTACATTGTCTGTCATTTCTACCTTTTTGAGAGTTTTGCAGCAGACAAATGCACCGCTTGCGATCTTCTCGGTCTTATCCGAAAGCTTCACCTCTGTTATGCCGCTTTCAGGCGGACAAGCAACGAGAGTTTTCATATCCTTAGTGTATAAAAGTCCGTCAGCGACGGTAAAGTTCTCATTATCCTCGGCAACAGCTATCTCATTCATAGCAGCTTCGGCGAGAGAGAGCCAGTCTACAACGGCGATATTCTTGGAAAGCGTCAGCTTTTTCAGCTTACTGCAATTCCTGAACGCACCGTACTCAAAGCCTACGACAGGTAAACCGCTGACAGTCTCGGGAACTGTGAATTCCTCGATATCCTCATCAGAAACATATTTCAACGAAGCGTATCCGTCGTATATTTCAAACTCCAGACCGTTTTCCTTATCGGTTCTCTTTGCATTTTCAAAAGTGTACTCCTTACTGCCCGTTTCCTCGGCAGCAGCAACAGTACTTCCAACATTTTTAACAGGTATGATGCCCGTAACGGAACTGCTTATCAAAGCGAGTGCAGCAAGTGTAGAAATTAAACCTTTCATTCAAAAAAGCCTCCCATATCCATATTCATGACTATATTACATAGTTTTTGTGAATATTATTATATCATTTTAGCATTATTATGTCAATATAAAAGCCCTATATCTCTTGATTTTTGCGCAGATTTGGTATATAATTAATCTGATAAGTAAAATCATAGATTAAATTATGGACTTCGTATAAAATTATTGAACACTATGCGTCGTCCAAGGGACAGGGATATGAAAAATGAATCAGATACTTGACAAGATCATGAGTAAGCTCATCAGCGGAGGCTTCGTCAAATCCGAAGACACTGAGATCGTCCGCTTCGGGCTTGAGCTAACTATCATGAAAACCATCATCTCGGCAGCTATGCTTATAGTTGCTTTTTCACTTCACAGTGCTCCTGCCGTCATATCCTTTATGGCGGTATATCAACCGCTCCGCAGCTGCTGCGGCGGCTACCACGCCAGAACACGGTGCTTATGCTTCTTTTCTTCGATGATGATACTGTTATCGGTCAGGGCCGCAGAAAAGCTCCTCACAGATACGTTAGGGCTTATATCATCGCTTTTCTTTATCATATCAGGACTTGTTCTGATATTCATTTTCGCACCTACAGATACTCCGACAAAGCCTTTCGACAACATAGAACGCATCGTATTCCGCAAACGTTCACTTATCGCATCAGTCTTCTCCGTAATCGCTGCTGACATTTTTATGCTTTTCGATCTTTATCCATTGCTTATTGCAGCTTCAATGGCGATCTTCTATACAGGTCTGCTGCTGATATTAGGACGATCACTTAACAAGAAAGGAGCGATAGCATGATAAACATAGCTATATGCGACGATGACAACGATATCATCAAAACGCTGAAGGAAGCCATCTCCGAATACAGCACCGCCAATTCCCTCGAATTCAAGGTACAGAGCTTCGGCTGCGGCGAAAAGCTGCTCGAAAGCAAGATCAACTTCGATCTGGTATTCCTCGACATTGAAATGAGCGGCATCGACGGTCTGAAAACAGCACAGCTGTTCAGACAGATGGATCGCCGCGCAAAGATCGTTTACGTCACAAACCACTCCGAGTGTGCTCTGCGCAGCTATGCTGTCCACCCATTCGATTTCGTGGTCAAGCCCTTCAAGAAGGAACGCATCAACAGCGTCCTGAACGAGCTGTCGCATTACCTTTCGGAAGATACCGAGAACGAAGCCGTTATCCAGCTCAAAGGCGAGGACGGGCCCCTGCTCCTCAGCCTGCGCAATATCTACGTATTTGAATATACAGGCAACCGCAGGATAACAGTTTACACTAAATCCGAAAAATACCGCATAAAAGGCAGTCTCTCCGATATATTCGCTCTCATAAACTCAGAAAGCTTCGTTTCACCTCATAAAAGCTTTATTATCAATATGGAGCATATCGACAAGCTCAACAGCTTCACACTTTATACCACAAACGGCATAGAAGTACCCGTTGCCCAGAAAAAGCTGAAGGAATTCCACAACGAATTCAGCCGCTTCATAAAGAACTACATAAGGCAGGGGTAAGATATGAACTACTTAATACATTTTGCGTCATCTATCGCATTCTATATCTATTCTTTTGTTATGTTCGAGAAGATATACACCTCCAAAAGGCACCATATAGCTACTCAGTTCCTGTGCCTTCTGCTGGCTTCCGTGGGAATGACACTGGTACAAAAGGTCGATATCCCCGTTGTCAGGCTGGTGTACAGCTTTTCATCAATGATAATCCTCAACATAGTATTCTACAAGTATCAGAACCGAAGTTTTATCATATATGACGCGATAATCCTGACGATAATGATGATAGTCGAGATGCTGACGATACTCCTGCTGGCATTCATAACGGGCGTAACGACCGAGTTCGTCTTCCGCTCAAATCCTCTGTTTGCCGCAGCAGTCGTAATGGACTGGATAGTCATGCTGGCAATATCAAAGGGCTTCGTCGTCATGGCTTCGGGAAAGGGTCTTAACGATATCAGGACACAGGAGTTCCTCATGTTCTTCGTGCTCATAATCGGCGAGATAGTACTCTTCAACTTCCTCAACGACATGATCGTTACTTCCACAGGAAGATACGAGATAGTTGTTATCCTGCTGATATTCCTCCTGCTCGACCTCTACCTCACCTACCTCCTGCAAAGGATATCAAAAGCCTACCGCACGGAGAAAGAGCTGGAACTCGTTACACAGCAGTCCATGCTCCAGCTGAATGCGTACAAGGCGCTGAACGAAAAATACAACGCCTCAAGACGTATAATACACGACGTAAAAAAGCATATAAGCTCCCTCGAAGGGCTCATCAACGCAAATAAAGCCGATGAAGCAGAACGCTACAAGGATCTGCTCAACGCCGAGCTCAACAAGCTCATGCCCCGCTTTGAGTGCGACAGCCCTATCCTCACTGTTGTTATCAACAACAAGCTCGAATCCGCCGACAACATGAAGATCGACTTCAGAGTCGATGCGGAATTCACCCTCGTTGACTTCATATCGAACCTTGACATAACCGCTATCTTCTCAAACCTGCTCGACAACGCCTTTGAAGCCTGTTCGGAGCTCCCCGAAGGCAAGCGCCATGTGTGGCTCTCAATAACGCGAAGGAACTATTTCGTGTTCATCTACCTCGAAAACACCTTCAATAGGGTAGAGCCCGACGCTGTTAAAGGCTTCAAGAGCACCAAAAAGTATCATCAGGGTATAGGCCTCTCAAATATACGAAGCGCCTGCGAAAAATATCACGGAAGCTTCAATGCACACACCGAAGACGATCTTTTTATCACCGAAGTTCTTATACCTATCCCCGATGATGAAAACACAGAACCGCCGCAGGATTAAGGTCGGTATATGAATTTATACATACGAACACCCACCCGCAGCAGACACAATTGCGATATGAGAAAAAGCGCGTTTTCAGCCCATTTACGTGCATTTTTCAATGTTATTTGATTGAATCAAAGTGTAAAAATGCAAATAAACGGCGTTTAGTGCAAACATATTGACTTTTTCGGTTTCGCAAATATAATAATACTTAGGCGTCGTCCTAAAGGTGTCCGCTCAATCATTTATTCAGGAGGTATTTTCTAAATAATGAAAAATAACCTAAACACTGTCAAAGCCACTATTATGAAAGCCATCGTATCAAGATCAGTGAAGGCAGCAGAGCAGAACGCGAATTCCGCTTGCGCATGGTGGATCAACCAGCCTGAACCCCCCAAGGATCTCAAAAAACTCAGAAAATTTTAATCACTACTCTCTTTACCACAATCTATAACACACCCACATAACATTCTCTTTTAATGCCGCACTACATATTTACCCAGAGAAGCGTATTTATTGCGCCGAACAGTAATTATCGCACCAATGCTGTTATCAGCAACCAGTACCAACAGTCCTGCCACCAGCCGCAGCATTATCATCTAACAGACCTGACACACGGTCAACGGACAGGCAGATGATCGCGCAGTCACTTTTCGGACGACGAACCTAAATAAACGGGCATTCCGGTCATTTATTTACATCGTGACTGCATCAATTGCGATAAAAGTGCCTGTACCTTTGATTACAGCCAACAGCTTTTATAATACATCATATCCCTTTAACGGAAGAAAAGGTCCTGCCGATGAAAATCGGCAGGCAGCCTTCTCCGTAAAAATAAGATCTTCGGTGATGATCATTAGTATGTCATTACTTCTTCGGAACAAACAGTGAACCCTTTTACGCTTTCAGATCTCTCTAAAAAACCATCTCTATAAATCTAAAAACAACGCTTGAAAGTACAATAGCAAATCAGAATTTCCATTCATTTGCTTGTTTCGCAGTAAATCATACAGTGATTTTTCATAGAGGGAGTTCCGCTTCAACTCCTAAACAAAAAGTCCGTTCATGCAGAGAACGGGCTTTTTTTGTACCTGCTCTGCATTTCACCGTTTGTACACGATTTGGTCATGATTTGCACACACAAATATCTTGACTTTTTAGTCTGTAAATGATAAAATATTATCTGTTTAGTATTGTAATAATGCGGAATACGCCGTGTTAAATCAAGCATTACTAACGGATATTGGAGGAAAAACATGAAACATTATCTTGAATCCACTGAAGCTGTCCTGAAAGAGGTCGAAAGTACCGCTTCGGGACTTACCGCAGACGAAGCTGCAAAGCGCCTCGAAAAAGTCGGTCAGAACAAGCTCGACGAACCGCCGAAGCCTACTCTTCTGGCAAGATTCATCGAACAGTTCAAGAACCCGATGATAATCGTCCTTATCGCTGCCGCTGTGATATCCGCCATTACAGGTATCATCTCAGAGGGCAAGCTCGATGCGGACGTATTCATTATCCTTTTCGTTGTCATCGCAAACGCAGTTCTCGGCGTATATCAGGAAAATAAAGCCGAATCGGCTATAGAAGCTCTTCAGGCTATGAGCGCCGCACAGAGCAAGGTCTACCGCTCGGGCGAGCTTGTAGTAATACCAAGCTCGGAACTTGTCCCAGGTGATGTCATCACCCTCGAAGCAGGCGATAATGTTCCAGCAGACTGCCGTATCATCGAAGCAGCTGCTCTCAAAGCCGAGGAATCAGCTCTCACAGGCGAAAGCGTTCCTTCCGAAAAGGACAGCGCTGTCCTTTCAGGCGAGGAAGTACCTCTCGGCGACAGAAAGAATATGCTCTATATGGGCAGCAGCATCGCTTACGGACGTGCCGAAGCTGTTGTTGTAGCTACAGGTATGAAGACCGAAATGGGTAAGATAGCAGGCGCTATCGCTGACGCTGACGACGATGAGACCCCTCTCCAGAAGAGCCTCGACCAGCTCAGCAAGATACTCTCTATCGCTGTCCTCGTTATATGTGTCATAATCCTCGGTCTCAACATCGTTCAGATGCTCGTAAAGAACGGCTCTATCACACTTCCAGGCTTCCTTGAATCCTTCATGATCGCTGTAAGCCTTGCAGTTGCTGCTATCCCTGAGGGTCTTGCAGCAGTTGTTACAGTCGTTCTTTCCATCGGCGTTACCAATATGTCAAAGCGCGGCGCTATCATACGCAGACTTACTGCTGTTGAGGCTCTCGGCTGTGCTCAGGTAATATGCTCCGATAAGACAGGTACTCTCACACAGAACAAGATGACAGTCGTTCAGGAGAACACAGACGACAAGGAGCTCCTTGCAACAGCTATGGCTCTTTGCTGTGACGCTGTTCTCAATTCCGACGATACGGTTGCGGGCGAGCCTACTGAGGCTGCTCTCGTCGCTTACGCACACAAGTGCGGACTTAAAAAGTACGAGCTTGAAGCTGCAACACCAAGAGTTGCGGAAGCTCCGTTCGATTCCCTCAGAAAAATGATGTCCACAGTCCACAAGACTGCAAACGGCTATATCCAGTACACCAAGGGCGCTCCCGATGAAGTGCTGAAAAACTGTACACATATGTTCAAAGAGGGCGGCGTTCGCATAATGACCGAGTCGGACAGGCTTGAGATACTCCGCAGAAACAAGGAAATGGCAGATCAGGCTCTCAGAGTTCTCCTTGCAGCTTACCGCGAGTACGATGAGCTTCCAACTGATACAGCTCCCGAAGCTCTTGAACATGACCTTATCTATATCGGCATGACAGGCATGATCGACCCTGTTCGTCCTGAGGTAAAGGACGCTATCGGGCTCTGCCGCACAGCAGGCATACGTCCTGTTATGATAACAGGCGACCACAGAGATACTGCCGTTGCTATCGCTAAGGAGCTGGGTATCCTCGGCGAGGGTCAGCAGGCTCTCACAGGCGCTGAGCTCTCAAAGATACCCGATGACGAGTTCAATGCAACTGTTGAGAATTACAGCGTTTATGCGCGTGTTCAGCCTGAACACAAGGTTCGTATAGTAAACGCATGGCGCAAGAAGAATATGACCACTGCTATGACAGGCGACGGCGTTAACGACGCTCCGTCTATCAAGAGCGCTGATATCGGCGTTGGCATGGGCATCACAGGTACAGACGTTACTAAAAACGTTGCTGATATGGTGCTCACAGATGACAACTTCGCTACTATCGTAGGCGCTGTCGAAGAAGGCAGACGTATCTACGACAACATACGCAAGGCTATACAGTTCCTGCTCTCCAGCAACCTCAGTGAGGTGCTCTGCATACTCATCGCTACACTGGGTCTTGCAGGTCTTACAGACGGCTCGTTCGTCATCTTCAATCCCGTACACCTGCTCTGGATAAACCTTATCTCAGACTGCTTCCCCGCAATAGCTCTCGGTATGGAGCCTGCCGAAAACGGCATCATGTCGCGTAAGCCAAGAAGCAGCAATTCACATATCTTCTCAGACGGTCTCGGCATCAATCTGCTCTGGCAGGGTACTGTTATCGCAGCTCTTACCCTTGCTTCCTACGTTATAGGCTATCAGAGCGAGGGTCACGGCGCAGGCATGACAATGGCATTCATTACCCTCTGCGTTTGCGAGATGCTCCACGCATGGAACATGAGAAGCCTTAAAGAGTCTATCTTCACTATGAAGAAGCACAACAAGGTGCTCTTAGGTTCTATCGCACTTTCAGCAGTACTCACAGTACCCGTGCTCTTTATTCCAAAGCTTAGAGAGATCTTCTCACTGGTTTCACTTTCAGGTATGAATTACCTCTGGGCTTTCCTCGGAACGCCGCCCTCGGCGTTCCGTGTATATAAGGGCGCACAGTGTGCGCCCTTGCTTATACCTATGAAAGGCTATTAAAATGAAAAAAGACGATTTAGACTACGTTATCGAAGCATTACAAAAACGAGATGAAATACTCATCAAGGATAAGTCCATAAGGCAGTACAACAAATACTTTGATATTATGCGAAAATACGCGAGGGAATTGATAGACGACGGTCGTCAGGCGGAATTGCTGCCCTTATTAGACAGTGACAATATATCATACCGCTCTGACGCAGCAGGTTTGCTTTTTCACTGTTACCCCGAGAAATGTACGCAGGTGTTGAAAGTGATTTCAGAGATGTCTGTAGAAACAGGGCTTCCAAAATATTATATAAATCTAAGCATATCAGCAATAATGGCTTTGGAGCACGGTATCCCAAAAGATTTTCCATAAACCATATTGTATAGGACAGTGACTCCGATGTCCCATGATTTCAGTGAAACTATCGGGCTGTCGGTGACGTCATCTCCTACATTTTTATTCGTCTGCAAAAATAATGAATTATATAAAAGAGGTGCTATTATGAGATTAAGACCATACATTCCAAGCCACGACTTCGACGCGATAAAGAACTGGGTGACAGATGAACGCACAAACGCACTGTGGAGCGCAAATCACGCACCGTTCCCACTCGAAAAGACCGCTTTTGACAAGTTCCTCGCTGATATGTACATAAGATACGGCGACTGCCCTTTCGTTGCCGTAACAGACGACGGAACAGTTGTGGGCTTTATCTGCACTTCCGTAAACTACGAGACAAACGAAGCTATGCTCGCTTTCGTTATCGTAGACCCTGCACACCGCGGTAAAGGCTATGGTAGGGAAATGATACAGCTTGCCGCAAAATACTGCACAGAGATACTGAATGCCGACGCGGTACAGCTCAACGTGTTTACCGTCAACGATAGAGCGCGGAAGTGCTACGAGAGCGCAGGCTTTACCGAGAGACATACAACTCCCGACGCATTCGATTTCGGCGATGAAAAATGGGGCAGATGCAACATGGTGTTCAAGCCGTGATAATGCCGTTAGCCATGTAGGGGCGCACAGTGTGCGCCCCTACAATTATTTCATGTTACATCACATATAAAAAGGGCGGATAATATCCGCCCCAGTCTGTCAATAAACCCCAATTTCATTAGGGAACGCCTTCTCTTGCAAGGCGTTCCCTCTTAAAAAACAGTCCACCGGACTGTTTTTTAATTTCTGGACTCTGCCAAAGGAACACAGTCCCTTTGGAATCCCGTTATTAGTTGAAATCAACTTTTTCGACAAGCTGAAAGGGCGGATAATATCCGCCCCTTTTGCTTTCTAATGTCTACTCTCTGATTATTTAGTTCCGTCAACAACATAGATGAACTTTACGCTGCCGTCCATGCTGTCGGAAATGCCTGAGTAGCTGTTATACTCACGCGATGCATCACGCAGAGCCTTAAGCTCGTCAACGATCTCAGGGAGATCCTTGTTTACAGCTCCTGTGATAACGGAGATGCCCTCGTCGTTGAACTTCTTCATACCGTCCTTGAGCTCCTTTGCGCCGCTCTCAAGCTGTCCTACGCCGCTTACAAGAGCACCGCTGCCGTTCTTGAGAGTACCGATACCGTCATAAAGCGCACCGCTTCCGCTTGAAAGCTTGCCTGCTCCGCTGCTGAGGAGCTTTATGGAGTCGTACAGTGTCTTAGCGCCGCCGCTGAGCTGACCGCTTCCGCTGTAGAGCTGTGCAAGTCCGCCGTCAAGGGAGACTGCACCGTCTGAGAGCTGTCCCAGACCGCCGTTAAGTGTAAGTGAACCCTGTGAGAGCTGTGCAAGACCGCTGTCGAGAGCTGCTGCGCCGTTTGAAAGCTGTCCTATGCCGCCGCTGAGGTCAACTGCGCCTGCCGAGAGCCTGCCCAGACCGTCATTGAGTGAAGTATTGCCGCTGCTGAGCTGTGATATTCCGTTGAGGAGGGAATCAAGTCCGCCGATAAGCTGGCTGCTGCCGCTTGCAAGAGTACCTATGCCGCTGTCAAGAGCTGACGCACCAACGCTGAGTTCGATAGCGCCCTGTGAGAGCTGCTCTGTTGAGCCTGAGAGCTGTGAAGCTCCTGCTGCAAGTGCCTTGCCGCCTTCGTTGAGCTGTCCAAGACCGCTCTGCAATGCTGCCGAGCCGTTCTTTGCAGCTTCAAGACCTGTGCTGAGCTGTCCCAGACCGCCGCTGAGCTGTGCTGCGCCTGATTCAAGCTGTGCTGCGCCTGCGCTGAGAGCACCGCCCTCGCTCATGGAAGCTGATATCTGCTTCTGACCGTCTATTGTCTGCTGTAATGTGCCTATTGCTACAGCGAGCTCCTGTGACGGAGACTGCTGGTATAATGCCTGTAATGCTGCGAGAGCCTGCTCATTTGCAGCGATAGTGGTATCAAGTGATGAACCTGCCAGTGAGATGCCTGCGCTGAGCTGTGAAGCTCCGTCGCTGAGCTGTGAAGCTCCGCCTGAGAGCTGGTCTGCGCCTGCCTTTGCATTTCCGATACCCTCTGTAAGAGAATCCGCACCGCTCTTAACTGTGCCGATACCGTCGGATACCTTGCCTGCGGACTCGCTGAGCTTTGCTGCGCCTGCACTGAGAGCTTCCGCGCCCTCTGAGAGCTTCAATGAGCCTTCCTTGACCTGTGAGCTGCCTTCTTTAAGCGAGCCTACGCCGCTTGTGAGACTGCCTGCACCGTTTTTGAGAGCTGCTGCGCCTTCGTCTACCTGTGCAAAACCTGCCTTCAGAGCGTCTGAGCCTGCCTTTGCTTCCTGAAGACCGCTGCTGAGAGCGTCTGCGCCTGCACTTACCTTATCGAAGCCGCCAACGAGCTGTGAAGAGCCGTCCTTAGCGCTGCTGAGACCGTCGCTGAGCTGTGAAGCTCCGCTGCTGACCTGTCCGAGACCGTCAACCAGCTTTGATGAGCCGTCCTTAGCACTGCCAAGTCCTGATGTGAACTTTCCTGTTGAATCCGAAAGGGTCTTTGCTCCGTCAGCGAGCTTCTTTGCGCCGTTATCAAGCTCCGCAGCACCGTTTTTCAGCTCCAGAGAGCCTGAAAGGAGCTTATCTATACCCGATGTAAGATCTCCCGTACCGTTTGAGAGCTTCTTGATGCCGTCATAGAGAGCTGCTGTACCGTCGCTGAGCTTATCTGCGCCGTCGCTGAGCTCCTTGATCTTTGACTTCAGTGATTCGATATCAAATGTATTGTCAACGTCGAGCTGTGAGAATATCTCGTTTGATACTACTGTTACGGAGGTATTCATCTCGAAGTCGGTAACATCTGCGGAAAGCTCGAAGCTGTCGGGGATATCTATGTCAAGTCCGTCTATCCTGCCAAGGTCGAGGCTGTCGCCAAGACCCGGGAAGCCTACGCCCACAACGATGAGTCTCTCACCGTCTGAGATGACCTTGCCGTTTGTGACTTCAACATTGACGTACTTGTCTGTATCGAGCACTGCTGCGCTTGCTGCCATGAACGGAACGTATATCTCCTTGTTCGTGCCGTTCACCAGCTTTGTTACCTTCTGATTGTTCTTGTATGTCCAGCGGATAACAAGGTGTCCGCTCTTGCCCTTGATGCTCTCGGGAGTTACCTTCTTGCCGTCGAGGAAATACTCGATATTAACATCTACAGGGAGCTTCTTTGTTGATTTGCCCTTGTAATAGATATCGCTGCCGTTTGCCTTCCAGTCGAGGCTCTGTTCATTGATAACGCAGGTCTCATCGCCCTTAACATTGACGATATCCGTAAGGGTCGAGAAATCGGAAATGCTGCTGAGTGCAGGAGCATTTTTCAGCCAGTCGCTGACTACCACATTCTTTACGGAAGCGTCGTTGTTGCAGAGGACGTATACTGTCTCGTCCTTGTAAGCCTTTTCGCCGTTGTCGCTTCTCTCTGTATCTGAACTGCCTGCCTCGGGAGAACCTGTACTGCCTGTGCTCTCCTTCTTCTCAGTGTTGTTTGCGTATGCTATAGAACCTGTTGCACCTGCGGAAACTGCCATTGCAACGAGGGCTGCCATTACCTTATTGAGCTTTTTCATATCTATCTCTCCTTTTTCAAAGCTATTGGTCGCGGTTTAAACTGTTCCGAAAATGTGTTTGTGTTTTTCTGAGGTGTCATTCTTTGGAAGGAATCCTGCACTGGTCTTGCAGATGACCTTATCGAAGATCATGAACATTGACGGCAGTACAGTTACAACGACTACCATTGAGATGAGAGCACCTCTTGCAAGGAGCATACACAGCTCCGAGATAAGACCGATATCAGAGTAAAGTGCAACGCCGACTGTTGCAGCAAAGAATCCGAGTGCCGATGTGA
>CACZEJ010000031.1 GCA_902780115.1 Ruminococcus flavefaciens
GTGAATTAAAAAACAGTCCGGTGGACTGTTTTTTAAGAGGGAACGCCTTGCAAGAGAAGGCGTTCCCTAATGAAATTGGGGTTTATTGACAGACTGAGGCGCACAATGTGCGCCCTATGCTTACATATATTCGCTGAACGGGCAAATACTGCCGCTCATTATTTTACTAACGCTTCTTCCTGAGCTGCCTGCGGATATAGCGGAACACCTCGTCCTCGCCCTTATCGCGGAGCATCACCAGCAGGAACTCCAGCTTGCGCGCAGTAGTCTCCTCGATAAAGCGCCTGTGTTTTCCGCGCTGAAAGTACTCCAGCGGCATGGAATCATTGTAATTCCCCTTGTTGTATATCTTGGAAGCTGCAACTCTGTCGCAGAACATCTCAAATATAAACACATCAGGCATTTTCACAGGCTCATTTCTCTTCGTAACGGGGTTATAGTCCGTCCAGTACTCGAAATGATGGCGGTTGCGTCCTTTATGGTGCATCCACGCCTTTGAAGCGCCGAAAAGCTCTCGTTCACGCTCGTTAGGGCTTCGGTTGCCCTGATAATACTTCACGCCGGGGATAAACTCTGTCGGCGAGAACTTGGACAGATCATGGGTCAGTCCGCGCCACGGTATCCCTGCCTTTATGCAGTGTCTCAGCACAATATGGCGATGCTGCTGCACCGTTTTCAGATGTCCGAAAAAGTTATCAAAAAGCATTGGCAAACTCCTTACCATAGCTTCCGTTTATATCAAGCACACTTTCCTTCTCGATGAGCTTACCGCTGATTATGCGCCTGCCCTCGCAGTATCTCGGGTCGGTCAGCTTCTTTGCCATGATCCCCACAGACACCTCTGCCATTTTCGCAAGATCTACCTCGACCGTAGTTATTGTGGGTATGCATATGCTCGAAACTGTGTAATTGTCGTATCCTACAACGCTTATATCCTCGGGAACTCTCACTCCCTTGGTCTTCAGAGCGGATATTACCCTGAAAGCGGTCTCGTCGCAGTTGCATACGAATGCGGTAGGCATCTCGTCGGGGAAATTGATCTTATCATTGAGGATACCGCGCTCATTTCGGTCGCCGATTATCCATTCCTTGCGGAATTCGAGCTCATTTTCCATGATGCACTTGACATATCCGAGGTAACGGTCATTGATGCTGCTCGTCGCATTGAGAGTACCGAAGAAGCCTATTTTTCTGTGACCCTTTTCCACAAGATAGTCGGTTATCATATAGCTGCCGTTGAAGCTGTCGGAAATAACTGCATCAACAGCGTACCTGTTATCATAAAAATCAACGAATACCAGCGGTATCGAAAGTTTGCTGAGACAGTTTATGTAGTTTCTGTGTACCTGTCCTATGACGATAACGCCGTCCACCTTGCCGTCGATTATCATATTCGGCAGTATAACATTCTTTTCGCTTTCAGCTGTTACACATTCATACACTGTGCAGACATTCATCTGAGACAGCTGATTCGATATGCTTGCTGTGAGCTCCCAGTAAAATGTGCCCCTTGCCCCCACAAAGCGCTCAGAAGTCAGGATACCCACGTTCTTGCCTATCTTAGGAATGGACAGCCGCTTTTTCTCGCTCTTGGTATTTGACGGTTTGTATCCCATTTTTTCGGCAGTTTCGCAAATCTTTTTTCTCATCTGTTCGCTGACACCGTCACGTCCCGCAAGTGCATTTGATACTGTGACCACACTTACTCCGAGCTTTGTGGCGATATCGAGCATTTTTACACCGTTTTTCATAATACCCCCTGTTATTTAGCTTCAAGGCATACCCATATAAGCTTTTTTGCCGTAAAACATAGCTTTACGGATTAAATTAATATTATATATTATACCATGTTTTAAGTAATAAATAAAGCACTTCGCAAAATTTTGTTGAATTTGCTAATAATCAAGGCTTTTCATTGTGCATTTTGCAGTTCGGCAGAGGAAAGTCCTCCGCCGATATCAGCTCTTTTTTTCGCCATATTCGGGCAGAAACGGGTACATCTCCTAATAAGCTTCCCGCTTAGCGGAACTATTTACAGGTTATTGCATATTTAAAATACAGCAAAACAGGCAGATACATGAAGTATCTGCCTGTTATTCTTATTCTTCGATATTATTATTCACTGTCTGAGTGATGTTCGGCTTTTCGCCTTCGTCAGCCTCGGGCTTCGGAACGAGCTTCGGAGCGTTCGGCTCATACTTGAGTATGATATTCTTGATATTCTCGTCAAGAGTAAGGTTATAGGTCATTTTAAGAGCCATAAGGGCATTCGGGATATCATTATCCATGAGATAAGTTGCCGAAAGCTTTGCGGCTACCGAAACTACGTCCTCGTTAGGACCGAAGGGGATATCATACTTCTTCATAGTTTCAATTATCTCTTCACGCTCGGGCTTCCTTATAGGACTGCCCTTACGCTCGGCAAGGTCTCTCATTTCCATAGGAATGGCAGGGTGAGGAGCAAACATTACGCTTGCAGTCAGGAAAGTAGCTGCGTCGTCGTACTCGCCCATATCTGTGAGAGCATATCCCACATTGGCGTAGCATCTTGCGATAGCTACGGGAGAAGAAGCGACCTTTAAAGTCTCCTTGGTAGTCTCGATGACCATTCTCTTGTTTTTCAGGAGCTTATATACCTCTGCAAGCTCGAATCTCGGACCGCAGTCAAGGGGATTATACTCCAGAGCCTTCTCCAGAACGGGGATAGCATCAAGAGGTGAGCCTGTTTCAACAAGGGTATAAGCATATGTTGTTATGAATGTTCCGAAATCAAAAGGAGTGCGGTTAAGTATCTTGTCGTCAGGCTTGTATTTGAGCTGATAAAGATTATCCTCAAATGGATTCCTGAGTGAAACGAACCTTGCATTTTCGCCTTCTCTGTACTCGATTATTATCTTCTTGTAAAGGCGCTCTGCACGTACCTTAGCTTCGTTGATATTCTTCTCGCTTATGAGCTTTACGATATCGTCGTGGAACTCATCGAGCCTTTTCCCGTCGATGTGAGTAAGTCTTTCGATCTCCTCTTTCTGTTCCTTCGGCATTATCTCCATGAGCAGCTGTGTAGCTGCTTCAAAGCCTGCTCTGTTCTTCTCGTTGACGAAGCGCTCTGCCTCGTCACGGAGAAATTTATTGTTTTCCTCGTTGGAGCCTGTGAGCTTTGCTCTCAGCTCCTCAAGGATCTTGTTTTCTGCCATTGAATTTCCTCATTTCGTTTGGGTTCTTGATAGATCAGAAGCCTCTCTTGGACATTTCCTTCTTGAACTTAGCGTCGATCTTGTCCTGCTTCTTCTTTGCCTTCAGCTCAGCCTTGGACATATATCTTACGTCCTTTTCAGCGGCCTGCTTCATCTGAGGCGGAGCAGCATTGCCTCTGCGCTGAGAAGCCTGCGGTGCCTTGTATTCGTCGAATACGGGAACTGCCTGCTGCTGTTTTACCTGTGCTTCCTTCTGTCTCTTTGCAGTCTCATCGCCCATTGTGGAGAGAACGTCCTCAATAGATGTAAGTACAGGGCTATTTGCCTGAAGTCCCTGAGTATCTATAAGGTTCTTGCCTGCGTACTCCTTTGAGCTTGCGATAGCATTGATAAATGCCTGTGAAGTTGACTTGCTGTGGGGATTTACAGCGATCTTTGAGATATTTGCTGTAGGAACGCCTGTCTGCTGAACAGGTCTTCTCGGTACAGATGATCTTACAGGTGCCTGCTGTACAGGAGCTGCGGCTGCTCTCTGAGCCTGAGCTGCTGTCTGCTGTGCAGGTGCAGGAGCTACCTGGCGAGGTGCCTGAGCTGTCTGCTGCGGCTGAACAGGTCTCTGAGGCTGAACGGGAGCCTGAGCCTGAGCGGGTGCCTGCGGCTTTGGAGCCTGCGGTGCTGCCTGAGGCTGTCCCTGCTGAACAGGAACGTATACAGGCTGACCCTTCTGGTCTACGCCGACGAGCTTCATCTGAACGTACTTGTATACAGGCTGGTTATTTGCATCATATCCTGCCAGCTGCGGAATTTTTATTATCTGAGGCTGCTGAGTCTGTGCCGGCTGTGCTGTTTCAGGCTTAGCTGTGTTAGTCTCTGCGCCAGCTCCCGGTGCAACATAATTATAATCACTCATATCGTAATACTCCTGTTCTGCCACTGAAGGCTCATTGTAGATAGGTGCGGAAATATCATCAAGCACTGGAGCCGAAATATCCGGAACTTCGGGTATATTTGCCGCGCCCTGTGCTGTAATGTCTGGAACTGTCGGGATATCGTCAAATGCAGGTGCTGACATCTCCGGAACGGGTGGTATCTCGCCAAATGCGGGAGCTGTGAAAGGCTCATCGGCAGGCAGCTCATCGAATACGGGGGCTGCCGGTTCCTGATAATCAGCAATATCATCGAATACAGGTGCTGTATACTCAGCAGCTGACGGTACATCGCTTATGACCTGCTCAGGTGCAGCATCTGCGGAAGGTATCGTAAGTTCGTCCATTTCCTTCGGCATATTCTCGTCGTACTGAGGGTATACGGGAGCCTGCCCTGCGATCTCCTGCGGTTCATAATTGTTGTACGCATAGCCCTGATCTGCCATGCCGCCGATCTCACTGCCCTGAACGGCATACGGATCGGCTGTATTCTCGGCAGGAGCATACTCCTGAACAGGCTGTACATACTCGTTATTGTAGGCATTGTTGTCGTATGCGGGTGCCTGATTGTATACGGGAGCCTGTTCATAAGCAGGAACACCTGTCTGATTGTCTATCGAGAACATCTTCATAATGTCCTCTTCCGTCTGTACCTGCTGCGGCTGACCGTAATCAGGCTGATTGTTGTATATCGGCTGATTGTATGCGGGCTGTCCGTAAGGAGCCTGACCGTATGCAGGAGCCGTATTCACGTCAAGTCCGTCCATTTCTTCGGGTTCGTCATAATACATACCTGCCGCAGGATCTTCGGGAAGCGCAGATGACTGCGGTGACGGTATAGCGAACTGTGCGAGGAAATCGTCCGCAGGTACTACAGGTGCAGTATTTGAAGACGGAATGTTCTCTGCGTCAGGCTTCTGTATTGCGAACTGTGCGAGGAAATCGTCCTCAACAGCAGGTGCGTGTTCTTCTTCCGCTGTCGGAACATTTATTGCGAATTCAGCAAGGCTGTCGTCTATCGGTATGCCTGTACCGGGGATAGTATTGACAGGTGCTGACTGTTCCTGCTCAGCTTCCAGAGCGGCAGCCTCTTCGGCAGCGCGTCTTGCTTCCTCGGCAGCTCTTTTAGCTTCCTCGGCAGCCCTCTGCCTTGCCTCTTCCTCTTTTCTCTTTGCATCGGGGTCTCTTGTGATCTTTGCGGTAGTATTGCCGAGAGGAACGATGCCCTCATCAACGAGACCCATTTTTTCACGCTTTTTTTCTTCCTTGAGAAGGAGCGCCATTTCCTTTTTATCAGCTTTTATAAGTTTCTTGGCAAGATTAGCTTTACACTTTTCACAGGTTATCTCCTTCAGGTCAGTCATTCTTGAAGTTCTGTGGAAACGTGTCACATTTTCAGGCTTGAGAAGGTTGATACCGCAGCCTGTTTTTTTGTCATTTTCGGTGCCATGAACCACATTATCAAATGAAGACGTTACCAATGTTATATCCATAGTCCTCTCCCAACCGCAGCAAAGCTACAGCTTCCGCTTTACGGCAGCGGACCGCCGATTTCCCGAATCGCCGTGGCGATGAACGGTCCAGAACCAAAATAGTCTGTACCGCAGAGTGCCTGTTGCGAATTACTACATACTAATATTATACATGACATTTCAAAAAAAATCAACACTTTCTTAAAAAATGACCGCTGAAATTATACCCAAACTAAAATTTTCGGTGAAAATAACAAATCGTTATTGATTTTTTTGTCAGTTTTTTCGCGTATTGTTTAACTTAAATTAGGTAAATGGAAACAAGAGTTTCAGCGAAAAATAAGCCTTTTCCGCACTTTTTTCACGCTGTGCCCTATCAGATAGACCAAAATCATGTCCCCCAAACGTCATTATTTTATATAGACTAAAAAAAAAATAAAATCATGCATTTTACTCTTGCATTATCGCCGATTTTGTTGTATGATTAATAGTGTATTGGTAGATGCAGACATTTTTCTGCACTCTCCCAAACTTCTTTGAAGGAGGAAAAAACGTGAAACTCGTTTCAGTAGTAGTTCCGTGTTATAACGAGCAGGAAGTCCTGCCGATGTTCTATGAGGAGATCACCAAGGTAACATCTCAGATGTCTAAGGCTCATCCCGAGCTTACATTTGAATATCTCTTTATCAACGACGGATCAAAAGATACAACTCTCGACATTCTCCGCTCACTGTCGGAGAAGGACAAGAGAGTAAGATATATTTCATTTTCGCGTAATTTCGGCAAAGAGTCGGGAATGTACGCAGGCCTTAAAAACGCAAAGGGCGATTACGTCGTCGTTATGGACGCAGACCTCCAGCATCCGCCTGCTTTCCTGCCAAAAATGTACGACTATGTGAGAACAGGCGAGTACGACTGCGCTACAACACGCCGCGTCAGCAGAGACGGCGAATCCAAGGTGCGCTCGTGGTTCGCAAGACTCTTCTATAAAATAATGAATAAGATATCCCAGACCGAAATAGTTGACGGCGCACAGGATTTCCGATTCATGACCCGCCAGATGGTGGACGCTATCCTCGAGATGTCCGAGTACAACCGCTTCTCAAAAGGCATATTCAGCTGGGTAGGATTCAATACCAAATACATTGAGTACGAAAACGTCGAGCGCCCCGCAGGTACCTCATCATGGTCGTTCTGGGGACTGTTCAAGTATTCGCTGGAAGGCATCATGGCTTTCTCAACAGCACCTCTCGCTATCGCATCTCTACTGGGAATCATCACCTGCTTCATCGCCTTCGTGCTCATCGTCATAACTATTATCCGTTCGATATTCGGCTGGCTCGATGCCCCTGACGGATACCCCACGATGCTCTGTCTCATATTCCTTTTCAGCGGACTCCAGCTCTTCTGCGTAGGAATTCTCGGACAGTATCTCTCCAAGACATACCTTGAGTCGAAAAAACGACCAATATACATTACAAAGGAAACCGAGGACATTTACCGTCAGCGCAAGGCAGACGCAAACAGTTCAGCTGCCGAAAATGAAAAGAAGTAACTGCGGGGAGGTGCGGAGATAGTGACTAAGCATATGAGACTTATCGTCTCCGTATTATTCATCGTCATCATAATCCTCACCATCGCTATAACCCGCTTCTATTCAAGCACCGACAAGCTCCCTGCTGTCGGCAATACTCAGCCCTCTGTGGTGAAGAAGCTCGGCACCGACGCTTCAGGCAACCGCATATTCCTTGACAGCAACGGGCTTTACGGCATAATCGACAGCAACAGCCGCCTGACAGTCTCACCCGAATGGCATGAGATAAGCTTCACAGACGGCGATCTCTGCATCGCTTCCAAAAGAGTGAGAGGGAAAAAGCTCTACGGCTGCATAGATCACGAGGGCAATATCGAAGTCCCGTTCGTATATTCGTCCATCGACCGCATAAATATCAAGGATCAGACGCTCTATATCGCCAAGACCTTCGACACTCAGAAAAACGTGGTGTACGATGCAGACTTCACGCCCTGCTTCTCGCGTCCGTGGGACGAGTACTCTATCAGCAACAACAACGAGCTGGTGCTCACCTTCGGCAATGCCGTATATAAGTACTCCGCAAACTCGAACGGGCTCGTCCTCGCAAATGCCCTTATCAGAGGACAGACAATGAAGCACAGCTATGATTTCGAGATCATAAGCAGGAACCGCCTTTCAGAGCTCACCTTCTCGGCTATCGAAAAAATGGATCATGCAGTGAGCAGCTATATCGAATACGCCTTTACAGGCGACAGTACGGTACTTGCAGACATAGACGCAGTCCCCTCGGCACTGTTCCTGACACTTTTCCCCGAAGATCATCAGATAATTGCAAAGCGGCTCTCAAATATCTCCGATGTTTCTGTTTATTCAGTCATCTCAGACGATAATCTGCTCCACTATGCAGTATCCGTTACCGCAGGGATATCCGTGTCATACAATAACAATGAGGGCAAGATACAGCGGCTCCGCGGCAGCCACAAGGCTGAGATCGTATTTGAAGGCTCATCTGTCAATTCTCTCCGCGTAGTTTCGGCGCAATTCAAGGACGATAAGCCCAATTATCCGAAGCAGTCCGCTTAACACTTCCGAGAGTGCATCTGCCGATCAGCTCATAAACAGTTCGGTCGGAATCAATAATCAAATTACGGAGATCATCATATGTATAAAAAACTGACAGCTCTCGCCGCAGCTCTGCTCATTGCAGCAGCGGGATGCGGCAAAATAGACGATCAGGGCAGCAGCGAGGAAACAGAGGACGCTTCTCAGGCAGAAGAAGTCACCGAGGAAGCTCCCGTAACCGAAACAGCATCGGCTGACGATACTGCCGAAACGACAACTGCCGCCGCCGAGGAAACTACAGCATCGTCTTCCGCAGCAGCTGCGAAAGACGATGAAGGACCTCCCGTAAGCAGCATCAGCGTTCTGTCATCTATGAAAACCGGCATGACAGAAGATGAAGTCCTTTCCGCGCCAGGTATGAAAAATTATACCAGATACGAAGAAAACCTCTCAGTCAGCACTTACGAATACGAATACGCCATGGACTGCGATAACGTCTTCGGAACAGGTCTGTCAGGTTATATGTTCGCCGAATTCGATTATTCCACCCATAAGCTCATATGCTGCGGCTATCACCTGGGCAGGATACTTACGGAAGGCTCCGACGAATTCAATTGCTCGGAAGAACAGCTCAGCGAAGCATATAACAAGATAAAGGAACAGCTTATCGCCGAGTACGGCGACGGCTCCCGCCCTCTGACTGTCTCAGGAGAGGGTATCCGCGAAGAACTCATATGGGAGGACGGCTCCGACCAGATCTGGGTCGTGTACGGAATTGATCTCTGGAGCGAAAACAGCGGTGTAAACGAGATCGTTGTATCGCGTTCAATAGATAGATAAAAGATAAAGGAGAATATTACCATGTCAAAAAAAGTTGCAGTTATCATGGGAAGCGACAGCGACTTCCCTGTTGTAAAATCAGCTCTTACAGAGCTCAAAAAATACGGCGTTGAGTTCGAGTGCCGCGTGATGAGCGCTCACAGAACTCCTGCCGAGGCTTGCGAATTCGCTTCAAACGCAAGAGCTAACGGCTTCGGCGCTATCATCTGCGCAGCAGGTATGGCTGCTCACCTTGCAGGCGTTGTTGCAGGTCACACAACTCTCCCCGTTATCGGTATCCCTATGAAGTCAAAGGCTCTTGAGGGAGTTGACGCTCTGCTGGCTACAGTTATGATGCCCCCCGGAGTGCCTGTGGCTACAGTCGGCATCGACGGCGCAAAAAATGCAGCTGTTTTAGCTGTACAGATACTCGCTGTTGCTGACGAGGAGCTCGCTGCAAAGCTGGCTGCCGAAAAGAAGGCTATGGCTGACGGCGTTATCGCCAAGGACAAGGCTTTACAGGAGCAGATAGCAGCTCTCTGAACCCGCACATAAAAAGTTTCTGCGTTAGGAGGCACATTTATGACACCTGCTGAAAGAAAAGAACGTACAGAAAAACTGCTGGCTGAGAAAGGCATCGGCATCAATCCGAACCTGCCTCTCACAGAGCCTGCTTCCGAGATCAAGCTGAAAAGTCCCGATGATATATGCAAACGCGCTATTGCAGCTCTCCTGTCCACTCAGGTGGGTATCGAGCTCAGCGAACAGCATAACGAGGACGCAGCTTCATTCGTCAAACTAATAGATTACTTCGGAGTAAGAGAATGTCTCAACTTCAGGGAAAAAAAGCTCATAAACGGTACCGCTTCACAGCAGGACATTACCGACGTTGTTTGGGAATACGAATGCTACTGGGCTCTGGTATGGGCACTGGGACTTATAGATGATATCTCCGATGCAAGCGGTATCTGCGACTGTCTCGCAGCTATCCGCCTTGTATCAAAGCGCAGCAGCTTCGAGGACTTCAAGTCCAAGTGCAAGCTGCGCAGCAAGGACGAGATACTGGATATGCTCGACCTCTATTACCGCTTCCACTGGGCTGTTGTACAGCATGAGCATATCGACAGCAGCTGCCCCATCGGCGATCTCATGGGAGATGTGGTATTTGAGCGCAGACGCGGTCTTGAATGGCTCATCTGCGATACCGAAGACTGGTACGATATCTCTTTGGATACATAATTATGGTTAAATACGATACATTGCTCTTTGACCTCGACGGCACTCTTACCGATTCTCAGGAAGGCATACTCAATTGTATACACTGCGCCGCTGAGAAAATGGGATTTGAACTGCCCGAGGATACACAAAAATTTCTCGGTCCGCCGCTGTATCAGTCGTTTGCCGAGTTTCTCGGCATGAACGAAGAACAGGTCAATGAAGCAGTAAAGATATTCCGCGAAAGATACTCCACTGTGGGTCTTTTCGAGAACCGCGTTTACGACGGTATCCCCGAAATGCTCAAAAGGCTGAAGGACGGCGGCAAGCGGCTCATGGTCGCTACAAGCAAGCCGCAGGATTACGCTGTGCGTATCCTCGAAAGATTCGGGCTTCTCCGCTATTTTGAGGCGGTGGGCGGAGCTTGTCTTGACGGCACACGCAACTTCAAACATGAGGTCATAGAACACGTACTCGCGGAAACAGGTATCTCCGACAGAAGCAGCGTTCTTATGATCGGCGACCGAAAACAGGACGTTCTCGGCGCTCACAAGACAGGTCTTGAATGTATGGGTATCCTCTGGGGCTACGGCTCGTATGAGGAGCTCACCGAAGCAGGCGCTGATATGATCGCAGAGACTGCTGAGGAAGCAGCGGATATGCTGTTGGCATAATTTTTTCAAGCTTACTTTTCCGCAGCAATGCGGAATTGCACATATCGCCTGTTTCCTGACGGAACAGGTGGATTGAAATAAGGAGGAATTCTAAAATGTCAAACATCGAAAAGAAGGAACAGCTCTATGAGGGCAAGGCAAAGAAGGTCTATGCTACTAATGACCCTAACCTCGTTATCGTTGATTACAAGGACGACGCTACAGCGTTCAACGGCGAGAAGAAGGGTACTATCACAGGCAAGGGCGTTATCAACAACAAGATGACAAACTTCATGTTCAAAATGCTCGAAAAGGAAGGCGTTCCGACTCATCTCGTTGAGGAGATCAGCGACCGTGAAACTATCGTTAAGAAGGTTTCCATCGTTCCCCTTGAGGTAATCATCAGAAACGTTGCAGCAGGCAGCTTCTCAAAGAGAATGGGTGTTGAAGAAGGCAAGCAGCTCCTCTGCCCTATCCTCGAATTCAGCTACAAAAACGACGATCTCGGCGATCCTTTCATAAATGATTATTACGCACTCGCTCTCGGTATCGCTACACAGGAAGATATCGACACTATCTCCAAGTACGCTTTCAAGGTAAACGAGTTCATGGTAAAGTTCTTCAAGGGTCTCAACATCGACCTCATCGACTTCAAGATCGAGTTCGGTAAGACTGCTGACGGAACTATCATTCTCGCTGACGAGATTTCTCCTGACACCTGCCGCTTCTGGGATTCAACAACTCACGAGAAGCTCGACAAGGACCGCTTCCGCAGAGATATGGGCGGCGTTGAAGAAGCTTATCAGGAAATCATGAAGCGTCTGATGGGAGAATAAGCTATGGGCGGTTTTTTCGGAGCAGCATCAAATAATGACTGTGTGACCGACGTATTCTTCGGAACAGACTATCACTCACACCTCGGTACAAGACGAGGCGGTATGACTTCATGGTCCGAGGAAAACGGCTTTCAGAGAAATATCCACAGTATCGAAAACTCACCTTTCCGTACAAAATTTGAGAACGACGTTGTTAATATGAGAGGCAAGCTCTGTATCGGCTGCATCAGCGATACAGACCCTCAGCCTATCCTCGTCCGCTCAAAGCTCGGACTCTATGCAGTATGTTCTGTAGGTATAATCCGCAACGCTGACGCTCTGGTAAACGAGCTCCTCGAAAAGGGCTGCGCTAACTTTGAAGCTATGAGCAGCGGCAGCATCAACTCAGGCGACCTCATCGGCGCTCTTATCGCACAGAAGGACTCCTTCGTTGAGGGTATCCGCTATGCACAGGAGAAGATCGAGGGCACTATGTCTCTCATTATCCTCACAAACAAGAGCATCATCGCTGCAAGAGACAAGTTCGGCAGACTTCCTATAATCATAGGCAAGAGAAGCGACGGCTACTGCCTTTCGACCGAGTCCTTCGCTTTCCAGAAGCTGGGATACTCCACTTACAAGGAGCTCCTCCCCGGTGAGATAGCAGAGCTCACAGCCGACGAATGTAAAACTCTCGCAGAGGGCGACGCTTCAAAAATGAAGATATGTACCTTCCTCTGGACATACTACGGCTATCCGAATGCTGTATACGAGGGAGTTAACGTTGAAGTCATGCGTACCCGCAACGGCGAGATCATGGCTGAAAACGATATCAAGAACGGCAGACTTCCCGATGTTGACTATATATGCGGTGTGCCTGATTCGGGTACTCCACACGCTATCGGCTATGCAAACAAGAGCGGCATACCTTTTGCAAGACCGTTCATCAAGTATACTCCAACATGGCCGAGAAGCTTTATGCCTACCAACCAGAGCATGAGAAATCAGGTCGCTAAAATGAAGCTCATACCCGTTCATGAGCTCATCAACGGCAAAAAACTCCTCTTCGTCGATGACAGCATCGTTAGAGGTACACAGATGAGAGAGACTGTAGAGTTCCTCTATGAGCACGGCGCTAAGGAAGTTCATATGCGCTCAGCCTGTCCTCCTATCATGTACGGCTGTAAGTACCTCAATTTCTCACGCAGCACTTCCGAAATGGAACTCATCGCCCGTCAGATAATCGACGAGTTTGAAGGCCCTGTGGGATTAAAGCACATTGAAGAGTACAGCAACTCGGCTACTGAAAGAGGACGCAGACTCAGAGATGAGATATGCAAGAGGCTCCGCCTTACTTCCCTCGAATTCCAGACACTTGAGGGTACAGAAAAGGCTGTGGGTCTTGACTCATGCGGACTCTGCACATACTGCTGGAACGGCAAAGAATAACTGCTGAACGATACGGCTCAAACACACTGCACTTTTGGGATCATGTGAGGTAAACATCATGAAAAGGATCGCTGTGATCTTATGTGCCCTGATCCTGCTCGGTGCAGGAGGATTTATATTCTTCAGGGAACGCGGAAAAATAGTAAACGGCAACCGCTACGGTTCTTTGGCTCTTGTCAACGGAGAATTATATTATTATGCCAACCATTACGTGTATAAGTATTCGTCGGGCAGAAGCAAAAAAGTCGAATGGGCAGACAGCTGCTATTTTTCCGTAAACACATCGGGCGGAGATGCCAAACTCAGCTACACAGCCGATGCTCCTGCCAATACCTCAGAAAATCCTTACAGTGATCTCCTGCCGTCAGCAGCAGATCTCCCCTCGGTTTATGATGATAAATACGTTTATGTAAGGTATCCCGAAGGCATGGCAAAAATAGTCGTATACAAAATAAATGCTCCATCTGCCGACAGCGGCAGTCTGGAAAAAATAGACGAGATCACTTTTTGATCTGAACTTATTGTAGGGGCTGGCGTCCTCGACAGCCCGTAAATATCATAGTTTTTGCGGGACGTTGAGGACACCGTCCCCTACATTTATGTCACGGAGGTAAATTAATGAACAACAGTTTTTCCGAAAGCTATAAAAAAGCAGGCGTTGACGTTACCGCAGGCTACAAGTCTGTTGAACTGATGAAGGAGCACATCGCCCGCACTATGATAAAGGGTGCGCTCTCAGGCATCGGCGGCTTCGGCGGTCTCTTTGAGCTCGATATGACAGGTATCCGGAAGCCTGTTCTCGTTTCAGGTACAGACGGCGTAGGTACAAAGATCAAGATCGCTTTCATCATGGACAAGCACGACACTGTAGGTATCGACTGCGTTGCTATGTGCGTCAACGATATCATCTGCTGCGGCGCAAAGCCACAGTTCTTCCTTGATTATATCGCCTGCGGCAAAAACTTCCCCGAGAAGATAGCTACTATAGTTTCAGGCGTTGCAGAGGGCTGCGTTCAGGCAGAGTGCGCTCTCATCGGCGGCGAGACAGCTGAGCACCCCGGTCTTATGCCTGAGGACGAGTACGACCTCGCAGGCTTCTCTGTAGGCGTTGTTGACAAGGACAAGATCCTCCAGCCCGATACTCAGAAGGCAGGCGACGTTCTCATCGCTATCAAGTCAAGCGGTGTACACTCCAACGGCTTCTCACTCGTAAGACGTGTATTTGACGTAACGACAGCGTTAAGGTAAAGTCCATATCACATATCACAGGCGGCGGCTTCTACGAGAATATCCCACGTTCTCTCCCTAAGAACCTCGCTGCTAAGATCGAAAGAAACGCCGTTCAGGTTCTCCCGATATTCGACCTTATCCAGAGAACAGGCGATATCCCTGAGAGAGATATGTTCAATACATTCAATATGGGTGTCGGCATGATCGTTTCTGTCGATAAGAACGACGCTGACAAGGCTGTTGCTGCTATCAAGGCAGCAGGCGAGGACGCTTATGTACTCGGCGAACTCGTTGAGTCAGAGGAAGGCGTTATCATCTGCTGATAAAAGCAGCATAAGGAAGTGACAGAAGTTGGATATAATGATCGTTACTGCTGTCATTATTATAGTTTTCGGCTTGGCTCTGATATTCTTCGGGATCGTCCAGAGCCGCCGCCGCATTGATAACGACGGCAGCTTCATTACCGCAGAAGGCGAGATCACAGGCTTCAAAAAGCGTCTTTCCATCTGTACTATACACCATATCCCCATATTCGCACATGAATATTCACCAATTATCCGATATACAACAGCCGAGGGCGAGGGCATAGAATCATGCTGTCTCCCCTATTCGCTGAAAATATCAAAGACATATAAGGAATACAAACATCTCCTTGATACACACACACCTATTGAAATAAAATATTCACCTGTTTCTCCGCAGCTTCACTATTACAATTCGAGAAAAGGCTTCTTCATAAGAGAAGCTGTATACAAGTTCGCGGTAGGAGCTCTCGTTATCAGCCTTGGTGCATTTATGATCTGGCTTGATATAGGAGTGTGATGTTTATGAAAAAAATAAAGCTGGCTGCTGTGGGAATGGTTTGCGCCGTTCTCACAGCTTTGCCTGCAAATGTCGGAGCTGCTCAAAAAATAGATATGGACTATAACTCCGACGGTGTAGTGGACTGCTTCGATATGATAACCGCAAGAAAAAACAGCGAGATATCAAGAGCAGAGCTCAATGCGCTCCAGAAGTTCCTGCTCGGCGTTAACGGCAAGATACCCACCGAGTTTGAGGTGCAGGAGAATCCTGTGGACGAAAGCTGCATACTCGAACCAAAAGGTACTGTACATACAGGTGAGGGTACGTTCTACGGAGGCGGATACACAGGCGGTCATGCTATGCTCGACCCCGTATCCCACGACTACTGGATAGTCGCAATGAACCACTACGACTACAATGAAGCCCAACTCGCAGGTGCTTATATCGAAGTCACAGGCGAACTCGGCACTATTAAAATGCTTGTCACCGACGAGCTGCCCGAAGGCAAAAAGGGCGACCTCGACCTCTATACGGACGCTTTCCCGCTCATCGCACCTGTCGAAAAAGGAAGAGTTCCCGTAAGCTGGAAGATAATCCCCCTTGACAGCGCCGAAAATGCTCCTATATCATTCAAATACAAAGAGGGCAGCACAGAGTTCTGGTGCGGAGTGCAGGTGCGCAACCACCGCTACCCCATAACAAAGCTGGAATACCTCAATGAGGGCGGCGAATTCGTCGAGATTCCCCGCCGTCCGTATAATTATTTTGAATCGCGCGATATGGGTAAAGGTCCTTTCACCTTCCGCATAACAGATATCTACGGACAAGTCGTTATCGACAAGGATATCCCCCTATCTTACGACGATACAGAAATAATACAGGGACACGTTCAGTTCCCTGAATAATACATTACAGGAAGGACATAACCATGGGAATTGGATTTACTGTTTTCGGGCTTCTGATATTGGCTTTCGGACTCTTTGTCTGCTATGCCAAAAAAGCACAGCTCAAAGACGCAGAAACTGTCTCAGCTACTATTACAGGTTTCCTTGAAAAGAAACAGCGTTCAAAATACGTTGTGGAAACTCTTTTCTGCCCTGTTGCAGAATACGAAAAAAACGGCAGAAAAATTTCTGCCGAGCATCATGAATACTTCAGGAGCATTTCTCTCCGCCACAGCAAGGGCGATACAGTTCTTATCTACGTTCACCCGCAGATGCCAAAGAAGTTCTATTTCGTCGATGAGGGCACAGGTCCCGATCTGAAGGGCGTTGCCATTTCAGCTGTCGGCGCAGCTTTTATGATCCTTGGCATCATTGCTTTAGCAATATCATAAAAAATATACCACTCAGTCACAGTCAAACATTATGTATGATGCTCCGTTAGGCGGAATGCCATACAAACAGGAGGTTATCCGATGAAAAAAATAGTCGTGCTCGTTTCGGGCGGCGGCACAAACCTTCAGGCGCTCATTGACGCTGAAAAATCAGGCATCATTAAGGGCGGAAGGATCACCTGCGTTATCTCTTCAAAAGATGGAGTATACGCTCTTGAACGTGCCAAAAACAACGACATACCTACAAGAGTTATCCCGCGAAAGGAATACTCGGACAGTCTTAGCTACAGCAAGGCTATACTTGCTGCTCTCAATGAGGAAAAAGCTGACCTTGTGGTGCTCGCAGGCTTTATGACTATACTCGACGAGTGCGTCACAAAGGCTTATGCATACAAGATCATCAACGTTCACCCTGCACTTATCCCTTCATTCTGCGGCGAAGGCTACTACGGTCTCAAAGTCCATGAAGCCGCTCTCGCTTACGGAGTAAAGGTCAGCGGCGCTACGATCCATTTCGTGAACGAAGAAGCCGATGCAGGCGCGATAATACTTCAGGGCGTTGTAAACGTGGAAAAGGACGATACTCCTGAGATCCTCCAGCGCCGCATAATGGAAAACGTTGAATGGAAGCTTCTTCCGCAGGCGGTTTCACTCTTCTGTCAGGACAGGATAGAGATAATCGACGGAAAGGCTTACGTTAAATAACAAAATGCAGAAAATCAAGGATTTATTGGATAAACAAATTGTCCAGAAGCTCTTTCTGTGTTTCTGGATGTATGCTTTCCTCGGCTGGTGCTACGAGGTCTTTCTGGAAGTCGTAGTGTACCGCTGGGGATTCCATAACAGGGGTGAGATGTATGGACCTTACTGTCCTGTATACGGAGTGGGAGCACTTCTGTTTCTGCTCTTTTTCAGCCGCCTGATGAAGAAAAAGGACAACAAATGGCTGAATATCGCCAAACCTCTCCTTATCTTCCTCGGGTGTATGACAGTTGCGACAATAGTCGAGCTTATCGCTACATACATCTTTGAATTTACAACAGGTGCATGGCCATGGCAGACATATGCACGATACAAGTACAATTTTCAGGCTCGTATCGCTCTGAGCACATCTATCCGCTTCGGCTTGGGCGGAATGGCATTCATGTATCTGGTGCAGCCCTTCTACGATCGGCTGCTCGCAAAGCCAAAAAAGAAAACGCTCAATATCATAACACTTGTGGTCTTCGGATTACTGCTTTTTGATCTGATAATGACCATACTGTTCAAGTATAATTAAACCATTCCCGAAAGGAGCTATTATTATGAAAAAGCTTGATCTTGCACAGGAACTCAGCACAAATGCTTACCCAGGCAGAGGTATCGTTATCGGCAGATCCGACTGCGGAAAGTACGCTGTTACCGCTTACTTCATCATGGGCAGAAGCGAAAACAGCCGCAACCGCGTATTCATCGAGGACGGCAAGGGCATTCGCACAGAGGCTTTCGACCCTTCAAAGCTCACCGATCCGCACCTTATCATCTACGCTCCCGTAAGAGTTCTCGGCAATAAGCTCATCGTTACAAACGGTGACCAGACTGATACTATCTATGAGCTTATGGATAAGCAGCAGACTTTCGAGCAGGCCCTCCGCACACGCGAATTCGAGGACGATGCTCCTAACTATACACCTCGTATCTCAGGAATACTCCACTTCGAGGACAAGGGCTTCAACTACGCTATGTCTATACTCAAGAGCGCTAACGGCAACCCTGATTCATGTCAGAGATATACTTTCACTTACACTAATCCTATCGCAGGCGAGGGTCACTTTATCCACACCTATATGGGTGACGGCTCTCCGCTCCCGAGCTTTGAAGGCGAGCCTAAGCTCGTAGGAATCAGCGGCAATATAGACGAGTTCACAGATATGCTCTGGACAAATCTCAACACTGACAACAAGGTATCTCTCTTCGTTCGCTACGTTGACCTTGAAAACAATACAGAAGAAACTCGTATCGTAAACAAGAATAAGTGATCGAAAAAAGGATAAAATGAATATTATTTCAATACAGTGCCCACACTGCGGTGCGGCAGTTGAAAGAAAAAAAGACGAATACTTCGGAGTCTGCCCATACTGCGGCTCTGAAGTATGCTTCGACGATATAAAGACTGAAACGGAAGTAATAGGTCTGCGCAACAAGGTCAGCGACCTTGACAAGCGTCTTAACGACGAAGAACAATTCAAGCAGCAAATGTCAAAGTGGAAGAAACAGCGCGACAGACTGTACATCATAACCAGTCTTATGTCCTTTGCAGGCTTTCTGTGCGCTATACTGAGCGAGAGTACCGAAGATAATTTTATAGCATTGGGAGCTACGCTCATGATAGCTTCCCTGATGACCCTGCTTATTGCTGCACCTTTAAAATGTGCGAATTATCCGACGTTCAAAGAGCAGAATAAAAAATTCAGCAGTGATAATGTCACTAAATTGGGAGTATTATTTAAATTTCTCGGAACAGGTTTCATGCTTCTCTGCGGAACAGCTTTCTGTTCGGCTATTGTATACGCTATATTCATTGATTAATATAATATCACTTTATCCACTCACTACTTGATACATTATTATTGGAGGATAATAAAATGGCAAATATCCAGATCACCTGCCCGTCATGCAATGCTTCTATAGACGGTGATACCAGCCAGAGCGAGTTCACCTGCCGCTATTGCGGAAAAACAGTATCCTTCGGAAAGAGCGACGCAGAATTGCAGCCTAAGCCCGATCCTGCGGTCATGGCACAATACAGCGCCGATATGAAGAAATGGAAAACTCTGTCGGCTGTTATTGCTGTTTTGAAGACCGTTTTCAGCCTCGGCGGCTGGATAACTTTCTTCATGGACAACAAGTTTATAATGCTTTCGCTGGCACTGCTCGGTATCGCTGCACTCCTGCTCTTTGCAGGGCCTCCCGTCATTGCTTCAAATATCCCTGATGGCAGCACGATACCCAATTCAAATATTTCACCGCCGAAAAAAGCCAAAACAGGCATAGAATTCTTCCTGCTCTTCCTGTTTATTGCTATAGTATGCTTCTTCATCGGCGCTATCGTTCTCGCACTGCACTAAGCTGCGGTACACATTATTATGAATATGAAAATATCATTTGATCTTGATGAAACGCTTTTCGTGAATCCTGCGGAAGTCCCCATCGAGCCCGCACTTAAATTCCCGTACAGCATAGTGTACAAGGACAAGCTGAGAAAAGGCGCTGTGGAGCTCCTCAAAGAGATCAACTCTTCGGATACCGAGCTCTGGATATATACCACCTCCAACAGGAGCGAGAAGTATATCCGCGGTATCTTCAGGCACTACGGCATAAAGATAGACAGTATCGTAAACGCCAAACGGCATGAAGCTGAAGCTGCAAGAGGAAGGAAGAATTTTCCATCGAAGTACCCCTCGGTCTATCGCATCGACCTCCATGTGGACGACGAAAAGTCGGTCTACGAAAACGGTGTCGCATACGGGTTCAGAGTATACCGCATAACCAACGACGATGCCGAATGGGCTGACAATATCCGCAGGGAGCTTGAAAGAATAAGAAGAAACAAAGCTGACTGAGCCTTAACAGGCTGAATAATTATGCATTACGCATTACGAATTATGAATTAATATAAGGAGGACATTAACCATGTCAAATGAAATGCAGTTAAAATACGGCTGTAACCCAAACCAGAAGCCTTCAAGAGTCTATATGGCTGACGGCAGCGAGCTCCCTATCGAGGTGCTCTGCGGCAAGCCCGGCTATATCAACCTTCTTGATGCCTTCAACGGCTGGCAGCTCGTTAAGGAGCTGAAGGCTGCTACAGGTATGTGCGCAGCTACTTCATTCAAGCACGTTTCTCCCGCAGGCGCTGCTATCGGCAGACCTCTCAGCGATGACCTCAAGAAGATCTACTGGGTAGACGATCTCGGTGAGCTTTCTCCCCTTGCAAGCGCTTACGCAAGAGCAAGAGGCGCTGACAGAATGTCCTCCTACGGCGACTTCATCGCTCTCTCCGACAAGGTGGACGTATGTACAGCTAAGATGATACAGCGTGAGGTTTCCGACGGCGTTATCGCTCCCGACTACGATCCCGAGGCTCTTGAGATACTCAAGTCAAAGAGAAAGGGTACTTACTGCATACTCAAAATGAACGAGAGCTACAAGCCTGCTCCTATCGAGACAAAGCAGGTTTACGGCGTATCCTTCGAGCAGGGACGCAATGAGCTAGATATCAACCGTGAGCTCCTTGCAAACGTCGTTACCGAGAATAAGAATATCCCCGACGACAAGAAGGACGATCTCCTTATCTCTCTCATCACTCTGAAGTATACACAGTCCAATTCCGTTTGCTACGTTAAGGACGGTCAGGCGATCGGTATCGGTGCAGGTCAGCAGTCACGTATCCACTGCACACGTCTTGCAGGTCAGAAGGCTGACAACTGGTGGCTGAGACAGTCTCCACAGGTAATGGGTCTCCAGTTCGTTGACGATATCCGCCGTGCAGACCGCGACAACGCTATCGACGTATACATCGGCGATGAGTACGAGGACGTTCTCCGCGAAGGCGAGTGGCAGCGTATCTTCAAGGTAAAGCCTGCTGTATTCACACGCGAGGAAAAGAAAGCTTGGCTCGCAAAGAACACCGGCGTTTGCCTCGGTTCCGACGCTTTCTTCCCATTCGGCGACAACATCGAGCGCGCTAAGAAATCAGGCGTTGAATATATCGCTGAACCAGGCGGCTCAATCCGCGATGATAATGTTATCGAGACCTGCAACAAGTACAATATCGCAATGGCATTCACAGGCATTCGTCTGTTCCACCACTGATAGATAAGTAGATCAAGGCTGCGGTCAGGATATGACCGCAGCCTTATATTATGGAGTAATATATGAAAAGTCATTCTTTTAAAGCCTTCATCGCAGCACTTTTGATCGCGGCAGCTATGTGCGGCTGCGAGAAAAAAAGCACTTCTGACGAAAAACAGACAACTCAGCCTATCACTGCCGCTGTTCACGACGAGAATACATCATTCGATAACGGCACATACAGCGGAAAAGGCTTCTCGCTCTACGCAGACCCGAGAATATGGGCTTACAAGAGCAGCGAAAATGATACCTGCGACCTGCGCATGATAACCGACAAGGACATAGTTTCATGCGGTGTATCAGTCTATATATCCGATGACGATCACGGCGGAAAAACTGCTCAGGAGATAGTCGAGGAAGCAAGCAAAAACGATAATATCGTTTACACAGGTCCTCTTTCTACCGCAGCCTTTTCCTTCTTCTTTTACGAATGGACCGTCGATGAAGATACCCGCGCAAGAACCTATTTTGCCGACTGCGGAGACAAGTACCTCTGTGTTTATGCAGAGAGCTCAAATTTCGGATTTGTCGATGTAAAGATAGCCGATCTGCTCAGCACCTTAAAAGTGAACGATAATGCGTAAGTGAACTGAGCTTTCCGCAGATAAATCCCTCTGAATCAGAACAATAAATGGCTTGCAAAATCTGCACCAGTATGATATACTATAGTTATGCAATAAATTTAATACGGAATATTACCGTGTGTTATATTTTTATCCAATTCGGAGGCGACCATATGAACAGTAACTATAATTCTATCTCGCTGAAAAATCTGTATATCTTAGCCGCTATTTTCTGCGGTGTGTACGTTATCATAACTATTCTTGCCTATATCCTTTCGGGAGCCGTCGCGGACGCTGTTTCAAGCGACGCATTCAAGGAGCTCCACCCGGATATGCTGATATCAGGCAAATGTAAAGTGATACTGTGCCTTTCATGGATACCATGGGTGCCGTTCTTCATTTACATAATAAGCTGTACAGGCTGGGCTTTCTCTGCAAAACGATGCAGACGCACTCTTAAAGCCGCTCCTGCACTGTGGATCCTCGGTTTTGTTGCCGAACACGCCATCGCACTCTTTATGTCACACTCGTCTATGACGGACACACATTCCGAAAAGCTGCTCATACAGCGCACGGAATATGCAACATTTTTCTTTAGTATACTCCTCGTCGGCGCACTGGTGCTCGTATGCACGGCTGCTGCACTCGGTATCGACGAGGATCGTCATGTAAAACATTTAAAGTACAAATAATCAAGGAGACTAAAATGCAAAAACCAAACGCACTACGAATCACACAAATAACCGCAGCTCTTTTTTGCGTAGCTAAGCTGGCACTGGATATATTCTTTATAATGAATAACCACTTTTCTCTGCATACACTTTTTTTCGGCGATCATATAACCGCTGAGGGGCTGCCTACAGAAGTCAAGATCGCACTTATCACAGAAGCTCTTATCGTAGCCGCTCCTATCGGCATACTTGCTGCCGTCAACTATGTAAGACTGGATATGAAGCACAATAGAGGCATCATCACACTGCTGCTGGCAGGTGTGATGTATATCATCAATATAACAGCTTCTATCATCATTGACAGAATATCTTTCTCGCTCATAACCAGTTCCTACGGAGCAGGTACAGCTGCTATGACTGCTTCCATAAACTCTATAAGAAGCTTTACAAGCTTCCTCGTCACAGCGGCTTTCATAATGGTATTCTGCTGTGCTGCTATCGAGATATACGCAGGCAAAACACCAAATGAAAAAGGAATGACAAAAGGTATCAAAATTTAATAAGCTGTTAACGAATGAGCAGAAGGGGTTCTGTGCCGTTCGTTATAAATAAAATGATATAAGGAAAAAAATAAGATTGGGGTAATTAACTATGAAAAAATCTATCATCATTCTGTCAACGATCATCGTCGTTCTGGGCGCAGTATTGTGCGGAGCATACTTCTACAACACTCACCTTTCCGACGAGTGTGAATTGGAAGCTTTTAGTTTTAAAGTACCATCAAGCTTCAAAGCCGAAGATGCAGGTTCTGAAGGCTGTTGCTTCAAGTGCTTTGGCGAGGAGTTATCGATCTGGTCTTACCACCAAAACATCACCCTCGAAGCGGAAAGAAATTCTATAAAAGACGAGGATATCATAAAGTTTGAAGACCTTGAAGACACTCCGTATGATGGCTTTGTCAGCACATTAAAGCTATATTCCGATGAAAAGAAAGTCGAAATTTTCGGCATTTTCGGAACAGATACAAACTATCTGGTCGCAAGCTGTGATTGCAGTCCGTTAAAGGCAAAGTTAATAGTTCCTGTAATTAAAAAAATTGCCAAGTCTGCAAAGTACACTCTGGATTTCCGCCTTGCAGACAAGCCCGATACGTTTGACTGTGAATATTTAAACGTTTATACAGGTCCAAAATACTTTTATTCTGCAACAGTAGGCTCAAAAAGATATTGCAGCGCAAAAACAGATTCACAGCTCAATAAGCCGGAACTTCAAAACCTTGACAAAAGCGATAAGGTACTCTCGTTTGCGGAAGGATATGCTGCGGCTGACAATTATAGTAAAGCGCACTATCCAAGATTACACATAACGATTCTCGATGACGGCAGCTCACCTGCGGAGTTGGCAGATAAAGAAGTAAACGAGCTACAAGAAAAGAAAAAGAGTTCCGCTATGCTGACAAGAGATCAGCAGGAGCTGTTAGGCTTTAATTGTGAGCACATCTATTACGATCCAAATCAGGATCTAACAAATGGGATAGTATGCAACGATCATTACTATTTCAGCAAAGGTGAATACACCTATCATATCGAAACACAATACCACAAAAATGCGGACGAAAATGATATGGCTGATATAAAGGAAATGCTTGACGGTATTACCATAAAATAAGCTGTTAACGAATGAGCAGAAGGGGTTCTGTGCCGTTCGTTATTATAAAATGATATAAGGAAAAATTAAAATCGGGGTAATTTAACTATGAAAAAATTCATTATCATTCTGACATCTGTCGTCATCACTCTTGGCGCTGGCTTGCTTGGTGTATACTTATACATCACTCACCCGTCCAAGGAGTATGAGCTGAAAAACTACAGCTTTAAAGCACCTGACAGCATTGAGTGCATTGGCTATACAACCAATCAATGGATAACTTACAAGTTTTTTGGCGAGAAAATATTTGTCAGAGACATAGATGAAAACTGTGATCTCGAAACGGCAAAAGAATTTGTGAACAAAATCAGCGAAGACGCAAAGTTTGAAAAGCTCGAAGGATACCCGTATGATGGCTATTACTATACAGCAAAGATCATTTGTTGGGAGCTAACCGGTAATAAAGACGTGCATATCGGATACATCCTCGGAACAGACACAAACTATTTTAATATATACTGCGAGTGCTCTCCGTCAAAGGCAAAGATCATAAAACCTGTAATTGAAAAGATCGCAAAAACTGCAAAATACACCTCTGATTTTCGCCTTGCTGAAAAGCCCGATGTGTATGACTGTGAATATTTAAGCGTATACACAGGCTCAAAATACTATTGCAGAGAATGTGATGATACTTATACAATAAAACCAGATCACATACTCGCGTTAGAAGAAAAATATGCAAATACTAACAATCCTGAAAAAATAGTTTTTCCGAATTTGGACATAAAGGTCTACGATAACGGCAAATCACCTGCCGAACTTGCAGATGACCGATATAACAGCAGCCTTGAACTAAATGAAAATGATGAAAAATTCTACGATGTTGTGACAAGAGATCAGAAGGATATGTTCGGCTTAAAATGTGAGCACGTCTTTGTAATATTCCAAAAGGAATTTTACTACGATGAATACTATTTCAGCAAAGGTAAATACACCTATCGTATCGAAGCAGGATATATCAAAAACCAAAATTACTCGGACGAAGCTGATATAAAGGAAATGCTTGACGGCATTACCATAAAGGATATTAAATAAAATCACGTAATAATACGTACAGGAGGAATTTTTTAATGAAAAATATATTAGTAATCGGCGGAGGCGGCCGCGAACACGCTATCATCATGAAGCTGGCTGAAAGCCCGAAGGTCGGCAAGCTCTACTGCACCCCCGGCAACGGCGGTATCTCAAAGTACGCTGAATGCTTCAATGTTGGTGCAACAGATGTTGACGGCGTTGTCGCTCTCGCAAAGCAGCTCAAGCCTGATATGGTAGTAGTTGCTCCTGACGATCCGCTGGTTCTCGGTATGGTAGACGCTTTACAGGCTGAGGGCTTCATGACATTCGGCCCTAAGGCTAACGCTGCTATCATCGAAGGCTCAAAGGTGTTCTCCAAGGAGCTTATGAAGAAGTACAATATCCCTACAGCTTTCTATGAGGTGTTCACTGAGTCCGACAAGGCTATCGCTTACCTCAAAGAGCAGAACAGCTACCCTGCTGTTATCAAGGCTGACGGTCTCGCTCTCGGTAAGGGCGTTATCATCGCTCAGAACGAGGAGGAAGCTGTTGCAGCTGTTCACGAGATGATAGACGAGCTTAAGTTCGGAAAAAGCTCCGCTCGCATCGTTATCGAGGAATTCCTCACAGGTCCCGAGGTATCTGTTCTCAGCTTTACAGACGGCAAGACCTTAGTTCCTATGATATCCTCTATGGATCACAAGCGCGCTCTCGACGGCGATAAGGGTCTCAATACAGGCGGTATGGGTACTATCTCACCTAACCCTTGCTACACCGAGGATATCGCTAAGGAGTGCATGGAAAAAATATTTATCCCTACTATGAATGCTATGAACGCTGAGGGACGTACATTTGAGGGCTGTCTCTATTTCGGACTTATGATTACTCCAAAGGGTCCAAAGGTGATCGAGTACAACTGCCGCTTCGGTGATCCCGAAACACAGGTAGTTCTCCCGATGCTGGACGCTGACCTCTATGAGATATTCGAGGCTATATACAACCATGAGCTCGACAAGGTGGACATCAAGTGGCATAAGGGCAGCTGCGCCTGCGTAGTTATGGCAAGCGGCGGTTACCCGGAAAGCTATCCAAAGGGCATCGTTATGAACGGCTTCGACGATAAGGGTCAGGTAGACGGCTGCTTCGTATACCATGCAGGTACTAAGCTCAGCGATAAGGGCGAGTTCCTTACAAACGGCGGAAGAGTTATCGGCGTTACAGCTAAGGGCGATAACTTGCAGGCTGCTCTCGATAAGGCTTACGAGGGAGTTGCCAAGATAAGCTTCGACGGCGCTCACTACAGAAAAGACATCGGTCAGAGAGCTCTGAAAGCCCTCGGTTAAGGAGCTGTCTATGCACGAACGTCTTAACAGCGGACTGAAATACTGCATGATCGCAAATCTGCTATTTGTCGGCTTCTGTATCATATGCCTGATATTCTATGCGACATATAATGCAGATTCCGTACTCTCAAACACCCTCGAATTCATGGCATATGCTGTGGAATTCAGCGGCTTTGCCCTGTTTATATGGGGCTGTTGGCTCATGGCTACGGCTATGAGGGCAAGAAGAATGCTGAAGATATGTCTGCCGCTGTATATCATCCTCGAGGGAGCCATGATGATACTGGAGCTCAACTCCTACAGGATATCTGCATATAAGCCTTATTCGCTCCTGCTTGCTATAATACATTCCGTGCTGTCAGGACTGGTATGTCTCACGTTCGTACAGCTCGACACCGACAAAAAGAAGCTGGAGGCAAGTATTCTGGTCTGCATAGCTATCATGTTCGGCGGTATGCTGGGCAATATCCTCGGACTGAGAATTTATTTCAGTATCATGATAAACGCTATTGCTTATTCGCTGCTGTTCTTCCTGATACTCCACCTCATTAAGCGTGAGGATATCGAAGTTGACTGCCACGGCGACAAGGCAAGAGTCGCAGAATATAAAAGTACATTTGTTGATGAATGAAAAAGGGCGAACCGATCGGTTCGCCTTTTCTTTATTCAAGTGGTATTTTTTCTGAATTTATTTCGATATATGGATCACCATTGCTGTATCTATGCACTCTTATCCACTTTCCTGAAGAATCCTTTATATAATCTCCCGATCTGCCCACTTTGTACTCGTTTCCGTTTGGGTCACGCACCTTTCCGCGCTCATCATACCAGTGAGGTTCATACACATCTTCCTCAGGAACGCTCAAATGCATTCCCATCATCTTAGGTAAAAGAATAAGAGTAAAGCATAATGCTATTTTCACAGCTATACGAAAGCCGAGCCAGTATGCATGAAACCACGTTGATAATCTTTCCCCCTGCGGAGTACGTCTATTCAATTTCTTTGTTAAGAAGATAGTCAGTGCCCAACAAATTGCAATCAAAAACAAATACATAAGAAGAAGTGTTTTTTGATCGCTTATTCTATCCCCTGTAATTAACAGCGCCACAGCTCCCAACGGATATATAACACCACCTGTTGCAGAACCAAATAATAAATACGCAAAAAACTTACCATACCTTTTTTTCATACATATCGACCACGCTTTCATGTATTATTAACGGTATACCGTTGATTTTATTTTATCATAAAATAATGAGCAAGTCAACGGTTTACCGACAATAAAATACAACAAAAAATGCTATTATTATTTATGTAATATAACATGAAAGGATAGCATTCAGATGAATATTTCGGAAGCTGTTTCAGCTCGCATAATCGAACTATGCAAACAAAATAATATAACCGTAAATAAGCTTTCGACTATTTCGGGAGTAACGCAATCCACCGTAAATGATATCGTGAACCACAAAGCCAAGAATATCGGCATAGTTACCATAAAAAAGCTCTGCGACGGTCTTGATATGACTATCTCGGATTTTTTTGACGCGGATATGTTCCGCAGTCTTGAACAGGAAATGTATTAAAAAAGCGAGCCGTAAAAGGTTCACTTTTCCATTTTCGGGACGTCGAGGACGCCGTCCCCTACAACCAATGTTTTCGTGCGGATAATATACGCCCACACACAAAAAGGCGAACCCGATCTATTCGAGTTCGCCTTAATTATTATATTACTTTTTGCGGAACGCCGAGGGCGGCGTTCCCTACACCTTATAGTGCTGTAAGCGATGTACAAGTCACATTGCTTTTAAGAGTAAGCGAGTTTACGAGCGGCAACGTGGCAAGGGTGCAGCGTCACGCTGCATCAATACATTCCGCCGGCAGGCATTGCAGGAGCAGCAGGTGTGTCTTCCTTGATATCAGCAACAAGGCTCTCGGTTGTAAGAACCATTGATGCTACAGAAGCTGCGTTCTGGA
>CACZEJ010000032.1 GCA_902780115.1 Ruminococcus flavefaciens
CGAGCAGATCAGCAAGATAATCCTTACTGCATCAGGCGGACCGTTTTTCGGCAGGAGCTATGACGAGCTGAGAACTGTCACCAAGGCGCAGGCGCTTCGCCACCCCAACTGGGATATGGGCAGCAAGATAACTATCGACTCTGCTACCCTCATGAACAAGGGACTTGAATTCATCGAGGCAAAGTGGCTGTTTGACCTTACTCCCGAGCAGATTGAGATCGTGGTGCATCGTCAGAGCGTAGTTCATTCGGCGGTTGAGTATAACGATTACTCCGTCATTGCGCAAATGGGAGTGCCCGATATGAAGATCCCGATACAGTATGCTCTGCTGTATCCGAACCGAGTGAGCTGTCCCACAGGCAGGCTTTCCCTTACGGATTATGGAAAGCTCACCTTTGAAAAGCCCGATTACGAAACATTCAAGTGTTTATCCGCAGCCATAGAAGCCATAAAACGGGGCGGAGCATATCCTTGTCTGGTAAATTCAGCAAACGAAGAAGCAGTACGTGCTTTCCTGAATGACGAGATACAGTTCATAGAGATAGGCGAAACAGTATCGTCTGTACTTGACAAGTTCCCGTCCTCCGAGATAAAAAGCTATGAAGATGTAATGGCAGCAGACAAGGCTGCAAGAGCATATGTCAGGGAACACATTTCCACAAAATAATTTCTTAAAAATGAAAGGATAAGATCATATGGGTATTGTTATAGCTATCCTTATCTTCGGACTTATAGTTACAGTCCACGAGTTCGGACATTTCGTATGTGCCAAGCTCAGCGGGATACGTGTGCTTGAGTTCTCGGTAGGTATGGGACCAAAGCTTCTGCAAAAAACAAAAGGCGAGACAAAGTATTCTCTCAGAATGCTTCCGTTAGGAGGATACTGCGCTATGGAGGGAGAAGATTCCACCAACAGCGATCCTCACAGCTTCCGCAATGCAAAGCTGTGGAAGAGAATGATAGTCCTTGCCGCAGGTGCGATGATGAACTTTGTTCTCGGATTCATAGCTATCGTTATATGGGTATGCATGATGAAGAATATCGGTTCAATGGTCGTAAGCGAATTTGAAAAGACTGATGCCAACGGTACAGTTGCAGAATACTGTGCAGAGAGCTATGAAACAGGACTGCGCAAGGGCGATAAGCTCATCGAGATCGGCGGCACAAGGATATACAGTATCATTGACATCAACTATGCTCTTCATGATGCAAATAAGAATAAGAGCTTTACTGTCCTTGTAGAGCGTGACGGAGAAAAGGTAACTCTTGAAAATGTGGTGTTCAATAATAACAGCGTCGAGAGCGGAAAAGACCCGTTTGACTTTTATCTTACAGCAAGAAACAAGAATCCGCTGACTATACTGCAAACGTCAGGCGAGACCTTCATGTCAATGACCCATATAATCGGGTTATCGCTGAAACAGATGTTTTCAGGAAAGCTTGAAAAGGAAGATGTATCGGGTCCTGTGGGAGTTGTTACCGCTATAAGCGAATCAACAGAGGATACGGAATCGCTGTCCGAGATAATCTACAATTTCCTGTACATGACGGCACTCATCACCATAAATGTCGGCATATTCAATTTGCTTCCTATCCCCGGACTTGACGGCGGAAGACTACTTTTCTGCTTTATCGAGCTTGTACGCCGCAAACCTGTCAAGCCCGAGCATGAGGGCTATGTACACCTTGCGGGAATGGCACTTCTCTTCGGCATTATGATATTCGCAACATACAACGACATTGTACGGCTCATAAGCGGAGGTTGATATGCCTGAGGTATGTTTGCTTGGAACAGGCGGTATGCTGCCGCTGAAAGACCGATTCCTTACGAGCTTGTATGCTGAGTATAACGGAAAAGCCGTCCTTATCGACTGCGGCGAGGGCACACAGGTAGCTGTCGCAAAGCACGGTCTGAAAATGAGTAAGATAGAGCTGATACTCATTACTCACTGCCATGCCGACCATGTTACGGGACTTCCGGGGCTGCTGCTCTCCATAGGCAACAGCTCGCGTACTCAGCCACTTGATATAGCAGCTCCCGAGAGCAGCCTGCCCATACTGAGATCGCTTCTCAGTGTCTGCGGAGGACTTCCCTATGAGGTGCGTTTTCACGGACTGCCCGAGGATAAGCCCACCGAATTTGCAGCTGATATGATAGACCCGATGCTGAGAATAAAGACATTGCCGCTTTCTCACAGAGTGAGCTGTATCGGATACAGCCTGTGTCTGGAACGCCGTGCTGTTTTTGATCCCGTAAAGGCTAAGGCGGCAGGAGTTCCCGTGGAGCACTGGAAAAAGCTGCACAGCGGTGAAGAAGTCGTGCTCGATGACGGAAGGAAGATAGTTCCAGAAGACGTTACGGGAGAAAAGCGCCCTCCAATAAAAATTACATATACGACAGATACACTGCCTGTAGATGATATAGCTGCATTTGCAGAAGGATCAGACCTTTTCATATGCGAGGGAATGTACGGACAATTTGAAAAGAAGGAGTCAATGAACGAAAAGCATCATATGCTTATGCAGGATGCCTGTGATATTGCAAAAAGAGCGGGAGTTAAGCAGCTCTGGCTCACACACTACAGTCCTGCTGAAAAAGACCCTTCTGTTTATGAAGATGAACTGAGAGCGATATTTCCCGAGGCCGTCATAACCGAGGACGGAAGAAAGCTCTCACTTTGAAATACGCGAAATGATAGGAGGATAATCATGAGAAATGTCAGACCCGTAAAGGTAGGGGACTGTGTCCTCGACGGAAAACATATATACATACAGTCGATGCTCAATGCACGTTCGGACGATATCGAGGGCAGTGTGAAGCAGGCGGCAGAGCTTGAAAAGGCAGGCTGTGAGATAATCCGAGCAGCTATCCCGAACATGGAGGCTGTAAGGCTTATACCTGCGATCAAGGAGGCAGTAAAGATACCGCTTGTGGCTGATATCCACTTTGACTATAAGCTGGCGCTGGAATCCGCCGCAGCAGGAGTTGACAAGATACGCATAAATCCCGGTAATATCGGCGGTATGGACAGAGTAAAGGCAGTCGTGGACGCTTGCAGAGAAAGGAATATCCCTATTCGTATCGGTGTGAATTCGGGCTCTCTTGAAAAGGAGATACTTGCGAAGTACGGCTCACCTACACCTGAAGCACTTGTGGAAAGCGCTATGACACACGCAGCTATGCTGGAGCATTTTGACTTTAACGATATAGTCATCTCCATAAAGTCGTCAGACGTAAACAAGATGATAGCTTCATACAGACTTGCGGCTGAAAAGTGTAATTATCCTCTTCATCTCGGAGTTACCGAAGCAGGAACAGAGCGCATGGGACTTATCAAGTCATCTATCGGTATCGGCTCGCTTCTCTGTGACGGCATCGGCGAGACTATACGTGTATCACTGACAGATGACCCTGTCCGCGAGATAGCTGCTGCGAAGGATATACTCAAAAGCATCGGCAAGCGCGGTGGAGTAAGGATAGTTTCATGTCCGACCTGCGGCAGAACACGTATCGACCTTGTCAAGGCTGCAAAAATGGTGGAAGAAGCTGTCAAGGACATGGACAAGGATATAACTGTTGCAGTAATGGGCTGTATCGTAAACGGTCCCGGAGAAGCACGAGAAGCTGATGTGGGAATAGCAGGCGGTGACGGCTGTGCTATCATCTTCAAGAAAGACGGAACACAGCGCAAAATAAGCGAAGATGCAATTGTTCCCGAGCTTCTTGCCGAGATAGACAAGCTTTGATATGCACTTTAAGAGTGCGCATACTTTTCAGATCGTGCAATGCGATCTCATTTTTTGAACAGGGAGTTTTATAATGCAGGTCAAAATATCCGAATTTCTCAAAGATTTTACCACTGAGCTGCCCGAGAGCGTTCTCGGCGGAGAGATATTCAAGCTGACATATACCGAAAATCTTGAGAATATCCGTTTTCATGTTCATTTTGATGAGCTTGTTCCCGCTGATGATATCTTTGCCTTTGAAAAATCAGTTGAGACAGCCATAAAGGTGGAGCAGGTGAGACTTGCACCGCGTTATCCGTCTGAAAAATTCGGCATGGACTGCTACGGCGAGCTTTTGAAGCTTTTGAAGCGTGATATCCCCGTAGTCAACGGCTTCCTTGACGATGCTGAGGTCACACTCGGAAACGGGGAGCTTCGCATAAAGATAGTTCACGGCGGCAGGGAGATACTCGACAGATATAATTTCTGCATATACTTTTCGAGACTGATATACAATCAGTTCGGTGTCCGCGTGAAGGTCTTTCTTGACGGCGAAAGCAATGTAAGCGAGCAGCAGTTCGACGAGATGATAGAGCGTCTCGAAGCTGATATGCCTGACTACAGCAGCCAGCTCATACCCGATAAGACACCTGACGAGATAAAGGCAGAGGAAATGAAGTCGGTAATACCGACTGCCACTATTGATATTGGCGGGCTTGACAAGGAATTCGATGCGGAATCCGCGGAGATAGTCAAGGGCAGAGCTATTCGAGAGAAGCCCATATCCATATGTGAAGCAGTCCAGCATCTCGGCGAAAAAGTCGTAGTTGTAGGAGATGTTTTTGCAAGCGAGCTGAAGGAAGTCCGCAACGAGAAAACAGTTGTCACATATGATATCACGGACTACAGCGGCTCACTCAAAATAAAGATATTTGCGAAGAATGAAGAAGTCGAGGAGATGAAGCTGGGCTCCATAAAGAGCGGAGCAGCTCTGCTCGTTTCGGGAAAGCTTGACTATGACTCCTATGCCCGTGACATCGTTATATCGGCAAATTCTCTCATAAAGGTAAAGCGAATACCCAAAATGGACAACTATCCCGAAAAGCGTGTTGAGCTCCACTGCCACAGCAATATGTCGGCAATGGACGCTGTTACCGATCCTGTAACACTCATCAACAGAGCGGCAAGCTGGGGACACCAGGCAATGGCGATAACCGATCACGGAAACGTACAGGCTTTCCCTGATTGTATGTATAATATGCCTAAGAATTTCAAGGTCATCTACGGCATGGAGGCATATGTTGTAAATGATATTGAGCGTGATATGGTAGTCTACGGCGACGATGACCGTTCCTACGATGAAGAGATCATTGTTTTCGACGTTGAGACAACAGGTCTGAGCTTCCGCAATGACAGGCTCACGGAGATAGGAGCTGTCAAGCTGAGAAATATGCAGGTGGTCGATGACTTCAACACCAAGGTCAACCCGGGGTTCCATATTCCTGAGAAGATAACCGAGCTTACAGGCATAAGCGATGCAGACGTTGCAAATGCTCCCGACGAGGCAGAGGCGCTTCGTATGTTTATGGAGTTCTGCGGCGACCGTCCCGTACTCGTAGCTCATAACGCGCGTTACGATACGAACATGATAAATCAGGTGTGCAAGCGCAACAACATCGACTTCAAGTACACATGGGTGGATACACTTGTAATGTGTCAGTCCATGCTGCCTGAAATGGGAAGGCATAAGCTGAATCTTGTAGCGAAACAGCTCAAACTCGGCAAGTTCGACCACCACCGCGCATCTGATGACGCGCTGATGCTTGCGAAGATATACATAGAGCTTATCGGCAGACTGAAGAGCGACCGCGGATTCAAGTCGATACAGCAGCTGAACATTCTCGTCGATGAGATAGAGACAAAGAAGCTGAAAAGCTACCACTTCATAATCCTTGTCCGCAATCAGGCAGGACTGAAAAATCTCTACAGACTTGTATCACTCAGCAACCTTGAATACTTCTACAAGCGACCGCTTATCCCGAAGTCGAAGCTTATCGAGCACCGTGAGGGACTTATCTACGGAAGTGCCTGTGAAGCAGGAGAGCTTTTTCAGGCTATCCTCGATATCCGCGATCAGGATTATATCGACAACCTTGCGAAGTTCTTCGACTATCTTGAGATACAGCCTATCGGCAATAACGAATTCATGGTGCGCGACGGAGTTGCAAGAGACGACGAGGAGCTGCGCGATTTCAACCGTGAAGTAGTAGCTCTCGGCGACAGGCTCGGAATCCCCACCTGTGCTACCTGCGACGTGCATTTTATAGATCCCAAGGACGCAATTTACCGTAAGATTATCCTTGCAAGCATGGGCTTCAAGGACTCTGAGGAGCAGGCACCGCTGTATTTAAGGACGACAGAGGAGATGTTAGCGGAATTCGAGTATCTCGGCGAGGACAAGGCTCGTGAGGTCGTTATAAAGAATACCAATGACATTGCCGACCAGATAGAAGTTGTCAGACCTATACCGAAGGGTACATTTACTCCTACTATCGACGGCGCGGAGGAGGAGCTCGTTAAGATAACTCATGACAAGGCTTATGAGATATACGGCAATCCGCTTCCCGAGCTTGTTGAGAAGCGTCTTGACCGCGAGCTTTCGTCAATTATCAAGCACGGATTCTCAGTGCTCTACATCATCGCCCAGAAGCTTGTATGGAACTCCGTTGACAACGGCTATCTTGTAGGTTCGAGAGGTTCTGTTGGCTCGTCCTTCGTAGCTTCTATGGCAGGTATCTCGGAAGTTAATCCGCTTCCGCCACACTATGTCTGCCCTAACTGCAAGCACAGCGAGTTCCTGCTGGACGGTGTTTACGGTTCGGGATTTGACCTTCCGCCGAAGAAGTGTCCCGACTGCGGCAAGGATATGAACCGTGACGGACACGATATCCCGTTCGAGACCTTCCTCGGCTTCGACGGCGATAAAGCGCCTGATATCGACCTTAACTTCTCCGATGAATACCAGTTCTGGGCGCATAGATATACCGAGAAGCTTTTCGGAAAGTCCAACGTTTTCAAAGCCGGAACCATATCTGTCGTAGCTGAAAAGACCGCATACGGCTATGTAAAAAAATACTGCGAGGACAAGGGAATAACCCTTAACAACGCTGAAATGACCCGACTTGCTATCGGCTGTACGGGCATAAAGAAGACCACAGGTCAGCACCCGGGAGGAATGGTCGTTGTGCCGTCGGACTACGACGTTTACGACTTCACACCCGTTCAGCACCCTGCTGATACCGCTGATTCCGAGATAATCACCACTCATTTCACGTTCAACTCCCTCCATGATACTATTCTTAAACTTGACGAGCTGGGACACGTTGTTCCGACTCTCTACAAGCATCTTGAAGACCTTACAGGTATAAAGATAAAGGACGTTCCAACGTCTGACCCTGATGTTATACGTATGTGTACAAACTGTGATGTACTGGGAGTAACTCCCGAGGACATCTACTGCAAGACGGGAAGTCTCGGAATACCTGAAATGGGTACAGGCTTCACGATACAGATGCTTCTGGACGCAAAGCCTACGAAGTTCAGCGACTTTTTGCAGATCTCTGGACTTTCACACGGTACTGACGTTTGGCTTGGAAACGCGAAGGATCTTATCGACAACGGTGTATGTACCATTTCCGACGTTATCGGAACCCGTGACTCTATCATGACCTACCTCCTGTACAAGGGAGTAGAGCCGAAAATGGCGTTCCAGATAATGGAATGGACGCGAAAGGGAAAAGCTCCGAAGCAGTTCACCCCTGAGATAATACAGATGCTTAGGGATCACAATGTACCCGAATGGTATATAGAGAGCTGTCTGAAGATCAAGTATATGTTCCCGAAGGCTCACGCTGCCGCATACGTTATCGCAGCTATAAAGCTGGGCTGGTTCAAGCTGCATATGCCGCTGGAGTACTATGCTACATACTTCTCCGTCCGCGGTGAGGACTTCGACGCAGAGCTTGCGATAAAGGGCATCGGAGCAGTTCGCGCAAAGATCGAGGAGATCAAGGCTCTCGGCAACGACAAGACCAACAAGGACAGTGCTCTTTACGATATCCTTCTCATTACAAACGAGATGATGTCGAGAGGCTACGAGTTCCTGCCGATAGATCTGTTCAAGTCTCACGCTACGGACTACCTTGTAGAGGACGGCAAGCTGAGGATACCGTTCTCGGCTATGAGCGGTGTCGGAGACAACGCTGCAAAGGGCATATATGACGCTGTTCAGAAGGGCGGATTCATGTCGATCGAGGAGTTCCAGCAGGAGAGCGGTGCGTCAAAAACAACAATCGACCTGTTGAAAAGTATAGGTGCATTTGGTGATTTGCCCGAATCCACACAGATGTCATTCTTTTAACTTGACTTTCTTTTAGTAATATGTTATCATATTATCATGTTAGCAGACTAAAGTGATTAGACCGAGGAGGTTCAATTATGAAAAACTATGATCTTATCACTCCCGAAGGCACAAAAGACCTGCTTTTCGGCGAGTGTATCGTCAGAAGAAATATAGAAAACACACTCATGGGACTTTTCAGGAGCCGCGGCTACAGTGAGACTATCACTCCAGGCTTGGAGTTCTATGATGTTTTCAACCTTAATTCCCGCTATTTTCCGCAGGAAAACCTTTACAAGCTCACTGACAGCAAGGGCAGACTGCTTGTAATGCGTCCCGATACAACAATGCCTATCGCAAGAATAGTTGCTACCCGTCTGAGAGATGCAGCTCTTCCTCTGAAGCTCTGCTATGCGCAGGCTGTCTACACCACCGAGCCTTCACTCAAGGGCAGAAGCGACGAGGTCGTACAGGCAGGTATCGAGCTTATAGGCTCTCAGCTGAAAATGGCTGACCTCGAAGTAATATCCACAGCAGTTGATTCACTCAGCTCATTTGGCATGGAGTTCTCCCTTGAACTCGGTCATATCGGTATTTTCAAGGAACTTGTGGGCAAGCTTGACGCTTCCGACAAGGACAAGGAAAATATAAGAAAGCTCATTGAAAACAAGAATTTCCCTGCACTCAATGATATGCTGGACAGCTTCGGCAACTCTCCTGTTACAAATGCTCTCAAAAAGCTTCCTGCACTCTTTGGAGGCGAGGAAGTATTCGAGAAAGCTGAGGAGCTCATGCCTGATGAGAATATCAAGCGTATCCTCGATGAACTGAGAGATATATACACAGACGCATCTGAGCTTTGCGGCGATGAGGGCACTATAACTGTTGACCTCGGACTTGTCAACAAGACAGACTACTATACAGGACTTATCATAAAAGGCTATTTGCAGGGACATGGCGAGGAAGTTCTTTCAGGCGGACGTTACGACAGACTTATCTCGGAGTTCGGCTATGACGTGCCTGCTGTAGGCTTTGCAGTAAACATCAACGCAGTTGCAAAGCTCATGGAAAAGAGTGATGTACTTCCTGCTGAGCCAAAGGCTGATGTTATCGTATTTGCCGAGGAAGGCTGCGAGGTAGCAGCTATCAAGGCAGCCCGCGAGCTTCGTGAGCAGGGACTTGTCGTTGAGAACGCATTGTTTGACGACATCGAGAGCGTCCGTGAGTATGCGATGGAAAAGAAGATCGCAAAGGTAGTAGTAATTGACGGAGAAAGCAAGGAGGTCATGATATGAACAAGCCTATCAGAATAGCTCTTACAAAGGGCAGGCTCGAAAAGGACACAGTAGGACTCCTTGAAAAGCTTGGATTTGACTGCACAGCAGTCCGCGAAAAGGGCAGAAAGCTTATACTTCCCGTACCCGATGCAAACCTTGAAGTAGTTCTTGCAAAGGCAAACGACGTTATCACATATGTTGAGCACGGTGTGTGCGACATGGGCGTTGTGGGCAAGGACACTATCATGGAGATGAAGGGCAAGTTCTACGAGCTTGTTGATCTCGGATTCGGAAAGTGCAAGTTTGCACTCGCAACAAAGAAGGGTTACGACTTCTACAGCGGCTACGGCATAAAGACTATCGCAACAAAGTATCCTAACGTTGCAAGAAGCTTCTTTGAGAAGAAGGGCATGGATACAGAGATAATCAAGATCGAGGGTTCAGTGGAGCTTGCACCTCTTCTGGAACTTGCTGACGGTATCGTGGATATCGTTGAGACAGGTACGACCCTCAGAGAAAACGGACTTGAAGTCATCGAGGACGTTGCACCTATCTCTGCAAGACTTATCGCAAACACTGTAAGTCTCAAAATGAGACACGCTGAAATAGACCGACTTATCACACTTATAGAGGAGAATCTTTGATGAAGAAAATATTTGCAAACGGTACTGACGAAGTGGCATTCCTCGCTGACCTTAAAAAGAGAAGCGGCGAGACAAACAAGAAGGTCACAGAAGTTGTATCCGAGATAATAGAGAATGTAAAGAATAACGGCGACAAGGCTGTAAAGGATTATACACTTAAATTTGACGGCAATCTTCCGCAGTATTACGAAGTTCCGCGCGAGGTAATCAACGACGCGCTCACAGAGGCAGATCAGGAGTTCGTTGATGCACTTCTCAATGCGCAGGAGAATATTGCAGACTTCCACCAGAGACAGGTGGAGCAGAGTTTCATATCACCAAAGAAGAACGGCGTTATCATGGGACAGCGTGTACGCGGACTTCACAGAGTCGGACTTTACGTTCCAGGCGGTACAGCTGCATATCCTTCAAGTGTTCTCATGAACGCTATCCCTGCAAAGATAGCAGGCGTTGAGGAGATAATCATGGTAACACCTCCTCTCAAGGACGGTACTCCTAATAAAGATATCCTTGTTGCAGCAGCTATCTGCGGCGTTGACAGAGTGTTCCTCTCAGGCGGCGCACAGGCGATCGCAGCACTTGCATACGGCACTGAGGAGATACCAAAGTGCGACAAGATAGTAGGACCCGGAAACATTTATGTAGCAACTGCTAAGAAGCTTCTTTACGGCGTTGTTGATATCGACATGATAGCAGGTCCCAGCGAGATACTCGTTATTGCAGATGACACAGCTGATCCTAAGTTTGCTGCAGCTGATCTTATGTCACAGGCAGAGCACGACGTGCTTGCTTCCGCAATTATGGTAACAACAAGCGAGAAGCTTGCCGACGGTACTATCAAGGAGATAGAGCGTCAGAAGGAGTACCTCTCCAGAAAGAATATCATCGAGAAGTCCCTCGAAGACTACGGCGCTATAATCATCGCTGACAGCCGCGAAAAGTGCGTAGAGCTTGCAAACGAGATAGCTCCCGAGCACCTTGAAGTACTCATGGAAAATCCGTTTGAGCTTCTGGGAAGCCTTGACAACGCGGGCTCGATATTCCTCGGAAACTATGCTTCCGAGCCTCTCGGCGACTACTATGCAGGACCTAACCACGTTCTTCCGACAAGCGGTACTGCACGTTTCTTCTCGCCTCTTGGCGTAGCAAGCTTCACAAAGCGTACAGCTTACACATATTACACTGAGGAAGCACTCAGGCAGGCTAAGGACGATATTGTCCTTATCGCAGAGCGCGAGGGACTTACCGCTCACGCTAATGCTATCAAGGTAAGATTTGAATAATATGATTGAAGAAACAGCTGATGAGGAGAAATACAGCAAAAAAATAAGAAGGAACAGGGCAGCAGACATAATATTCCTTGTTATCGCTGGTCTGATGTCTATCGTATCAATTTATGAAATAATATTTGTTGGCGTATTTACAATAAGGGAAATTTTATCCTTAATATGGGCGGCATTACTCATTCTGAATATCATAAAAGGAAGAAAGAGATTCTTCTGGCTGCTTTTAGCAGTCAATATGCTGTGGGCGATGTATTTGGGGTTCTGTTGGTTGTTTCCCAGTAGTTTTTACTCAAAAACGCAGTGGCGATACAAGTATCAGGTTATATACGTAACTGATATCCGGAAAAACGGTCATGCTGACTGTTTCCCTGATGAATTGCCGAGTGAATTAAGCGATTATCGTATAGATTATGCTCCAAGTATCTGGCAGGGAACAGGACATTTCCGCGTTCATTTCAAGACCTCTGCTAAGCAGCTGGAACAGTACGAAAAGGAATATTCCACACAGGCTATATACACCATTCCGGTTTCGGATTTCAATGGAATGTGGGATACGCAGGTAAAGGAAATCAGTCCGAAAGCCGGTGTTTCTCACGGAGATGACAAGTCACTTATGGTGGCATACGATCAGGATTACTGGGCGGGACACGAAAAAGATGCAACGGTGTATGTTGTGTCGGCTGTTCATAACTGGAATCATCCTCACAGTGGTGCAGTCATTATAAATAAGACAGACAAAATGGTAGAATTCACACATTTAGGATAACGCAATGGGGCGGCTCAAAATACAGCTGCCCTATAGGTGTTTTTTTGGAAAGGATAAAATATGAGTTACAAACTGAATAAAAAGCTGGTAAACTTAGTGCCGTATGACCCTATAACAGGTCACTATGATATCAGACTTGATGCAAACGAGAGCTGCTTTAACCTCAACGACAGCTTAAAGGCAAAGATAGCAAAGAGCATTTCGCAGATAGACTTCAACCGCTATCCTGACAGCCTTTCAAAAGCTCCTACAAAGGCTTTTGCAGAGCTGTATAATATTCCCGAGGACTATATCAGTGTGGGAAACGGTTCTGACGAGCTTATAAGCATTATCGAGGGCTGCTTTTTCGAGGCAGGGGATACTATCGTCAATGTTTCCCACGACTTTTCCATGTATGAGTTCTATGCGCAGCTCTACGAGGTAAATGTGGCAACTTATCAGAAAGAGGAAGACCTCACCATAAATGTTGATAAGCTCATAGCTTTCTGCAAGGAGAAGGGCGCAAAGGGACTTATCTTCTCAAATCCGTGCAATCCCACCTCACTAGGACTTGACAGGGCTGCTGTCAGAAAGATAATAACTTCTCTCAGCGATATACTCATTATCCTTGATGAAGCTTATATGGATTTCTGGGATCAGTCGCTTCTTGACGAGGTAAACGATCACGATAATCTGCTCATACTGAAGACCTGTTCAAAGGCTATCGGACTTGCAGCAGTAAGATGCGGTTTTGCGGTTGCGAACAAGACGATCACAAACGCTATCCGTGCAGCAAAGTCGCCTTACAACAACGACACGGTCGCACAGACCATAGTTGCCGATATCCTCAGCGAGAAGGAGTATCTCAGGAATTGCCGTGACATTATCGTAGAGAACACAAAGCAGCTCTACAAGGCGATAACAGCTCTTGACGAGAAGCACAGCTGCTTTGAGAAGGTATACGAGCCATGCACAAATTTCGTTCTCATAAAGACAGATGAATTTGAGAAGATATACAAGTTCATGCTGGAAAATTCTATTGCAATAAGAAAGTTCAAGGGATTTATCCGCATAACAGCAGGAACCGAAAAGGAGAATGCTCGTTTTATGGAAGTTCTTGAAAAGTATTACAGTAAGTAACAGGGAGGTCGTTTATGCGAACAGCTTCTATTGAACGTGTTACCAAAGAGACTCAGATAAGCATTTCGGTAGCACTCGACGAAAAGGGAAAAGCTGAGATAGACACAGGTATCGGATTTTTTGACCATATGCTCACAGCTCTTTCCGTACACAGCGGTATCAGCATGAATGTCAAGGTAACAGGTGATCTGCACGTTGACTGCCACCATACCATAGAGGATACAGGCATCGCACTGGGACAGGCTCTCGGGCAGGCTCTCGGAACTAAAGCAGGCATAGTCCGCTACGGTACAGCATATATCCCTATGGACGAGTCCCTTGCTATGGCGAGCCTTGATCTTAGCAACCGCCCGTTCCTTGTGTTCAACTGTGATTTTACCAATCAGAGCTGCGGCGGTTACGATCTTTGCATGACGGAGGAATTTTTCCGTGCATTTGCGTTCAATTCTGGAATGACACTGCACATAAATCTTCTTTACGGCAGCAACGATCACCACAAGGCAGAGGCGGTATACAAAGCAGTTGCCCATGCTCTGAAAACTGCTGTAACGCAGAATTCTGACGGTTCAACTCTTTCCACGAAAGGAGTACTCTGATGATAGCAATAATCGACTACGGCGCAGGAAATATATTCAGCGTAAAGAACGCACTTGACTACCTGGGACTTGAAAGCAGACTTGTGAGCGATAAGGAGTCTGTAATATCAGCAGACGCTGTTATTCTTCCCGGTGTTGGAGCGTTTCCTGCGGCAATGAAAAAGCTTGAAGCAACAGGACTTGTTGACACTATCAAGGAGGAAGCAGCAAGAAAGCCCTTCCTTGGCATATGTCTTGGTATGCAGCTCATATTCGACAAGGGGTATGAGTTTGAGGAGTGTGACGGTCTCGGACTTATCGGCGGAAGCGTCCGCAAAATGGAGGAGCCCGAGCTGATTATCCCTCATATGGGCTGGAACAAGCTGGAAAAGCTCAACGACTGTCCGCTGCTTAAAAACGTAGGTGATAACGAGTACGTATACTTTGTACACAGTTTCTACGTCCCGGTATGTGACTGGACCGCAGCCAG
>CACZEJ010000033.1 GCA_902780115.1 Ruminococcus flavefaciens
TATTTACGGTATATCCGCAGCTGACAGCGGCATGATATATGCTGCAAAGCTCGGAGAAATGGGCGCGATATACAGGAAAGACACCGATTCGCCGAAAGCTCCCGAGGGACATATCTATACGGGCATGAACAGGCACATAAGCGATATTTCCTTCAAGGACGGCAGGATCGCAGCCATAATGGACGGTCATCTTGCGATATTCGACGAGCGCGGCAATTACGATGAAATGACTGACGGAGCTTCTATCGAGGCTTCACCATGCTGGTCGGCTACTGACGGAAGGATACTTTGTTCCACAGTCGGCGTGGCTATAGACGGCGGCTCAGGTGTGTCGCCGAGTTCGATACTCGCGCTTGATCTTGATGCAGGAAAAATAGAGGAGCTCTTTGCGGATAAGGAGAGTGACCTGATAAAGCCGATGAACGATGCTGACGGGAACTATTACTTTATCCGCCAGCCGTACAGACCAAAAACTGAAAAGAGAGAGCCTGTGTGGAAAGCAGTACTGCTGTTCCCAGTGAGACTTATAAAGGCGATAATAGGCTTCCTCAATGCGTTCAGTGTCATTTTCGGCGGAGAACCACTCAGGAAAAATCAGCGCAGGGACGACGTGAAAACAAAGAACAAGTCAGGCAGGGAACTGTATTTCGAGGGAAGACTTCTCGAAGCCGAGAAGAACGAGAAGGAAAATGCCGCTTCGGGAGACAAAAACCCAGGTATCTTCCCACGCAGCAGAGTGCTTGTTAGGGTCTCTCCCGACGGAAGCGAGACAGTTCTTAAAAAGGGCGTACTTGATTATACTCTTTGCGACGAGGGAGTGATATACTCCAACGGCAAGGAACTCATACTTCTCGGCAAAGACGGCGAAAAAGTGATCGCAGATGCGTCCTTTGCAGAAAATATAAGTGTTATAAAATAAGAATGGGAGGCTGGATATGAAGATCAATGTGATCGGCGGAGAAATGGACAGACAAGAGATCGACGAGTACATAAAGTACGCGGGTCAGAAGTATGTTGGCAGGCAGATAAGTGAACTGGATATTGTCATTGACGGTGAGTATGTAGACCTGAGAGTCCGCTTCAAGGACACGGATTTTCAGAGAGCCTACCGTTCAGCAGATTATCTGGTGAATAGTATGGAAAAGCTCAATGATGCAAAGCAGAAGGAGTTTTCCGAAAAGCAGCGCCACAAGGTTTAAGGAGTACTGAATGAATTTAACGAACATCGGCACAGTCAAGGAGATATTGTCACGTCACGGTTTCAGTTTCTCGAAGGGACTGGGACAGAACTTTATCATAAATCCTGATATATGCCCGAAAATAGCAGAAAACGGCAATGCCTGCAAGGGCTTTGGTGTCCTTGAGATAGGAACGGGCATCGGAGTTCTCACAGCCGAGCTTGCAAAGCGGGCAGACAAGGTCACGGCAGTAGAGATCGACACTCGTCTTCTGCCTATACTTGAGGAGACACTTGCAGATTTCGATAATGTGAAGATCATCAACGAGGACGTAATGAAATGCGACCTCCGCAAGCTGATTGACGAGGAGTTTTCAGGGCTGAAAACAGCGGTATGTGCAAATCTTCCGTATTACATCACATCACCGATAATCATGATGCTCCTTGAAAGCAGACTGCCGATCGAGTCGATAACGGTAATGGTACAGAAGGAAGCAGCACAGCGCCTTTGCGCAAAGGTGGGCACAAGAGATTCGGGAGCTATAACAGTGGGCGTAAATTATTACGGTACCGTAAAGAAGCTTTTTGACGTTTCACGCGGCAGCTTCATGCCTGCCCCGAATGTTGACTCGGCAGTAATAAGGATAGACCTCAATTCAGAGCATCGCCTTGATGAGGAAAGCGAACGCTTTTTCTTCAAGGTGGTGAAAGCAGGCTTTGAGCAGCGCCGCAAGACTCTCGCAAATGCTCTGTCGTCCATAATGGGCATACCTAAGGATAAGGTATATGCGGCTCTCGGCAGCATCGGGCTTCCTGAGACAGCACGTATAGAACAGCTCGATATGGAGCAGCTTGTTGCTTTTGCGGCAGAGATCGGGAAAAACTGACATGGGAAAGCTTTACGGAGTAAGCGTCGGAGCAGGTGATCCGCAGCTCATGACGCTGAGAGCGGTACAGCTCATCAGGGAATGCAGCGTGATTGCAGTTCCGCGCACAAGCGGCAGCAATACACTTGCTCTTTCCATTGCCGAGAGCGTATGCGACCTATCTGACAAGCGTATCGTTTATGTTGATTTCCCCATGAGCCGCGACGAAAAGATCCTGAGTTCAAACTATGACAAAGCCGCAAACCAGCTTTGCGCAGAGCTTGTGAGCAATGATGCCGCCATGCTCGCTCTCGGTGATATCTCAGTGTATTCCACGTTCAGCAGAGTTGCGGAGCGTGTTCGCAGATTTGGTTTCGATGTGGAGATATGCCCCGGAGTGACCAGCTTCAGCGCAGCGGCAGCTCTGCTCGGCAAACCGCTTTGTCTCGGCAGAAAGCCTCTGCATATCATTCCGTATGACTGCGAAGAACTTGAAGAAATGCTTGACCTTAGCGGAACGAAGGTCATCATGAAGGCAGGGAAGAATTCAGTTGAACTCATAGAACTGCTTCGCAGAAAGGGACTTGTGGAGCATACATCTGTCGCAGTGAACTGCGGACTACCTGATGAAAGATTGTACCGCAGCTGCGGTGAGGTAAGCAATGAAACAGGCTATTTCACCGTATTTATTATAAGTGACGGGGAGTGAGCTCATGAAACTTGATGAGTATATTTACAAAGGCTCGCAGAAAATGCGCTGCGGCTATACTACAGGTTCATGTGCTGCGGCAGCTGCAAAGGCAGCGGCAGAAATGCTCCTTACGGGACGGCGCACAGATACGGTGGAGCTTATGACTCCCAAAGGGATACTGCTCAGACCCGATATAACAGAGCAGGTCGTAGGCAGTGACTGCGCCTCATGTGCAGTTATCAAGGACAGCGGCGACGATCCCGATGTTACTGACGGTATAAGAGTATGTGCAGCCGTTAGGACTGCGGACATCGGCGTGAAGATACTGGGCGGCGTGGGCATCGGCAGAGTTACAAAGGCAGGGCTCGACCAGCCTGTGGGAGAAGCTGCTATCAATTCTGTGCCCAGAAAAATGATAACATCGGCAGTTATGGAAATTGCTGAAAAGTACGGCTATTCAGGCGGCTTTGAGGTCACTGTCTCGGTTCCCGGCGGTGAGGAGCTGGCACACAAGACGTACAACCCGAGAATGGGCATAGAAGGCGGCATCTCAATAATTGGCACAAGCGGCATTGTCGAACCCATGAGCAATACCGCTCTTGTGGAAACTATCCGTACCGAGGCGAAAATGCGTCGTGCTGAGGGTCAGAGAAATATGCTGCTGACTATCGGCAATTACAGCGAGAGCTTTGTGCATAACGAGCTGCCGTTCTCACTTGAGCGCAGTGTCACTTGCAGCAATTTTATCGGCGATGCCATAGATATCGGACTGGAACTGGGATTCGAGTCCATACTTATCGTCGGACACATCGGCAAACTCGTAAAACTTGGCGCAGGTATCATGAATACCCATTCATCGTGGGCTGACGGCAGAATGGACGTACTCGTCACCTGCGGAGTTCTTGCGGGAGCAGATGCGGATACACTGAAAAGGCTGCCTGACTGTGCTACAGCAGACGCAGCGATGGATATACTTGATGAAGCGGGCTATCTTGAAAAAACGGTGAAAGTACTCGAAAAGCGCATGGAATATTACCTCCGTGCGAGAGTAAAGGAACAGGTCAGGATAGCCGCTGTTTCTTTTTCGTACAAACGGGAATTAATCATAAAGACGAGCCTCGCTGATGAACTTATCGAGGCTGTCAGGGGGGAAGAAAATGGTTGAATTTGTAGGTGCCGGCTGTGGAGCAGCTGATCTGATAACGTTAAGGGGAAAAAGACTCATAGAGGAAGCAGATGTTATAATATATGCAGGCTCTCTGGTAAATCCTGAGCTGCTTGCGTATGCAAAGTCTGATTGTGAGATATACAACAGTGCGCTCATGCATCTTGATGAAGTCATTGAAATAATGAAAAAAGCCGAAGTATCAGGGAAAACTACAGTTCGTCTGCATACGGGCGATCCGTGTGTATACGGAGCTGTCAGAGAGCAGATGGACAGGCTCGAAGAACTTGGGATAGAGTACAGTGTTACTCCGGGAGTAAGCTCATTCTGCGGAGCTGCTGCGGCTTTAAGAGCTGAATATACACTGCCCGATGTGTCTCAGACAGTGATACTCACCAGAATGGCTGGACGCACTCCCGTTCCCGAAAGAGAAAGCATCGAGAGCCTTGCAGCTCATCATGCGACCATGGTGATATTTCTCAGTACAGGTATGCTCGATGAGCTTGCGAAGCAGCTTATTGCAGGCGGATACAGTGCGGATACGCCTGCGGCTATAGTTTATAAGGCAACGTGGAGCGATGAAAAGATAGTTCGCTGCACTGTGGGCAAACTTGCGGAAGAAGCTCAGAAAAACAGTATATCCAAAACCGCACTTATAACCGTAGGAGATTTCCTCGGTGATGATTATGAGCTGTCGAAGCTTTACGACAAGCATTTTGAGACAGGATTCAGAAAGGCAGAGAACGTATGAATATCGCAGTATTTTCCGTTACCGAAAACGGCAGACAGCTTTCACAGAGGGTCAGCGGTCTGCTCGGCGGAGAGCACAAAGTCAGCCGTTATTGCTTCCACAAGCATACCGATGACGATGCAGCTGTATTCTGGAATATCGGCAGTATGGTCGGAAGACTTTTTGAGCGTTCCGACGCATTTATATTCATATGTGCCTGCGGGATCGCAGTACGCGCAGTAACGCCGTACATCGGCACAAAAGCCGATGATCCTGCCGTTATCGTCATGGACGACTGCGGAAGATTCGTTATTCCGGTCCTTTCGGGACATATCGGCGGAGCAAACAGGCTCTCCGAGGTAATAGCCGAGCGCATTGATGCGACTGCGGTAATAACTACTGCTACCGATACGGGTGGAAAATTCTCACCCGACAGCTTTGCGGTGGCAAATAACTTGATAATCACTGATCTGAAGGCTGCAAAGGACATTGCGGCAGCTGTTCTCGACGATGAAAAGATAGGTTTTTCCAGCAGTTACAGTCACAGCGGACTTCCTGAGGAGCTTACTGAATTCGGCATATGTAGGACGGGAATTTACGTCGGCACTGACAGGAATGCTCAGCCTTTTGATGTCACGCTGCGGCTCATTCCGAGAAATATAGTCCTTGGTATAGGCTGCAAAAAAGGAACTTCCTGTGAAGCTATCATGAAAGCAGCGGAAGAAGCGCTCGGAAGGTATCAGCTTGATATGAGAATGGTATCTAAGATATGTACTATTGATATCAAAAAGGACGAAAAGGGACTTCTTGAGTTCTGTGAGAAAAACGGCTGCGAGCTTACTGTGTTTACAGCCGAGGAGCTCATGAGCGTCAGCGGTGATTTTGAACCGTCGGGATTTGTGCTCGAAACCACAGGTGCGGACAATGTGTGTGAACGCAGTGCGGTGCTGGGCAGCGGCGGAAAGCTGATAATACGAAAAAACGCACTTGACGGTGTGACAGTGGCGGCTGCGGAAATGCCTGTGTATCTTGATTTTGAAAGGAAGGTCTTATGAAGCTCTATGTTGTTGGAATAGGCTGCGGAAGCAGAAACGGTCTTACGCTCGAAGCAGAAGAAGTTCTGCGGAATTGTGATATAATCGTCGGATATACGATATATATCGAGCAGATCAAGCGGTATTACCCTGATAAGGAATGCTTTTCCACAGGAATGAAGCACGAGACAGAACGTGTGGAGCTTGCTCTGAGACTTGCAGGAGAAGGACAGAATATAGCTCTTGTATGCAGCGGAGACAGTCAGATATACGGTATGGCAGGACTTGCCATGGAGATGTCGGAAAAGTTCCCGAATGTGGAAGTGGAAGTTGTAGCTGGAGTTACTGCTGCAATAAGCGGCGGAGCTGTGCTCGGTTCTCCCATGACTCATGACTTCGCGGTGATAAGCCTGTCTGATCTGCTTACTCCGATGGAAAAAATAGTGAAGCGGCTTCGCTGTGCTGCAGAGGGGGATTTTGTTATCGCACTGTATAATCCCTCGTCCAAAAAAAGAGTGGATCATCTGCAAAAAGCCTGTGATATCATGCTTGAATACCGCTCGCCGAAAACAGTGTGCGGCATAGTGAAGAATATAGGCAGGGACGGTCAGGAAAGCCGTATAATGGAGCTTTCGGAGCTTCGTGATACACAGGTGGATATGTTTACAACAGTATTTATAGGCAACTCCGAGACCCGTGTCATCAACGGAAAAATGGTAACGCCGAGAGGCTATCGGAATGTGTGAGCTGCTCATCTTCGGCGGGACTACTGAGGGCAGGGAACTGGCTGAATACTGCGTTGAAGTCGGAGTGCCAACGGCTGTATCCGTGGCGACCGAATACGGCGGAGGACTTCTTCCGAACAGTGAAAGGCTGCATATCATGGTCGGCAGACTTGACAGCGAACATATGAAAATGCTTATGCGTGATATAGGCTGCCGAGCTGTTATTGATGCAACTCACCCATATGCGACTGAGGTCACTGAGAATATAAAAGCTGCCTGCAATGCTGCGGATATCCCGTATCACAGGCTTCTGAGGGCTTCCGAAGATCTGACCGGCTGTTCGGTCTATCCCTCGATGCATGAGCTCGTGGAAAGACTTAACAGCGGCAATGAGACTGTCCTCAGTACTCTCGGGAGCAAGGAATTTGCGAAGCTTACAGAGGTGCGCGGATACGCCGAGCGTATCTGGTGCAGAGCCCTGCCCACTGCTGAGATACGCCGTCAATGCAGGGAATACGGTTTTGCGGAAGATCAAATGATACTGGAAAAAGGTCCGTTCTCGGTCGAGCAGAATATCGCTCATATACGTATGAGCGGGGCGAAGCTCATCGTTACAAAGGAGAGCGGCACAGCAGGAGGTTTTCCTGAAAAAATAGAGGCTGCGAGACAGTGCGGCATTGAGGCGCTGGTTCTTGCAAGACCCTCAGAAGTCGGAAATACAATGGACGAGATCAAAAATATCATACTGAAAATGAGGAGGTGATGAGGTGAAGATATACATTGTCGGCATTGGCGTGGACGGCGTGAAAACGCTGACACGGGAAGCTGAAAATGCGATAGCTTCAGCCGATGTTCTTATTGGTGCAAAGCGTATGCTCGAACCCTTCTCGGCTCTGGGAAAGCCGTTCCTGACAGAGTACAGGAGCGCCGTGATCGTCAGGTATCTGAATGAAAACAGCTTCGGTACGGCAGCTCTGCTTATGTCGGGAGACTGCGGTTTTTTCAGCGGAGCAAAAAAACTCGCGGAGCTCCTTGACGACCATGATACCGAAGTTATCAGCGGTATTTCTTCACCTGTTTACCTCTGTGCAAAGCTCAAAAAAGAGTGGTCGGACTGCTGTTTTGTCAGCCTTCATGGTCAGGACAGGAATATCGCAAGGCACGTAAAAGCACATGAAAAGACTTTTTTCCTTCTTGGCGGCGATATGAAGGCTTCGGATATATGCGGAAGACTGTGCGAGTACGGAATGGGTGCTGTTGCGGTATATATCGGCGAAAGACTCGGATATGACAACGAGCGTATCATCACGGGAAAGGCTTGTGAGCTCAGCGACTGCGAGACTGACGGACTGTGTGTTATGCTTGCGGAGAACAGCGGCTGCGAAAAAGCTTTGCCGTGCGGTATACCTGATGACGAATTCATCAGGGGGAAAGTCCCTATGACGAAATCAGAGGTCAGGACACTTGTTGCTGCGGGGCTTGATATCGGGAAAAATGATACCTGCTGGGATATAGGCGGCGGTACAGGTTCGGTATCTGTGGAAATGGCAGTTAGATGCGAAAACGGTATTGTTTGTACTGTGGAAAAAAATCCCGAAGCTGTGGGACTTATCAGACAGAATCAGCGTAAATTCGGCTGTGACAATATAAGAGTGATTGAGGGAAAAGCGGAGGAGCTCGTCAATGCTCTGCCTGTACCCGACTGTGTTTTTATCGGCGGTTCGGGAGGTAAGCTCGAAGACATCATCGCGGCGGCTCTCGGAAAAAACAGCGGTGTGAGGCTCATCGTCACGGCAGTTTCTCTTGAAACGCTGTCTGAGTGCATCGCTCTGTTTGATAAATTCGGACTTGAAGCCGATATTTCACAGATAGCCGTAACAAGGACAAAAAAGATAGGGCAGCACACTATGCTGTCTGCCGAAAATCCTGTATATATCATTAAAAGGAAACTGCAATGAAAAAAATGATCATCGGCGGGACTCACAGCGGCTGCGGAAAAACTACCGTTGTCTGCGCGGTCCTTTCAGCTTTGAAAAAACGCGGAATGAGCATTTCGGCGTTCAAATGCGGTCCCGATTATATCGACCCCATGTTCCACAGAACCGTCATCGGTACGGAAGCCTATAATCTGGACAGCTTTTTCTGTGACGATGATACCCTGAGGTATCTGCTGGCAAAGAATTCATCAAATACCGAAATATCCGTCATTGAAGGCGTTATGGGCTATTATGACGGAGCTGCCGGCGGAAGAGGTTCGGCGCATTCGGTATCAGTGGCAACAGATACGCCTGCGATAGTTGTTATCGACTGCAAGGGCGCAGGCGAATCCATAGGCGCGTTCATGAAGGGATTTCTCGAATATCAGCGCCCGAATAATATCATCGGATTCATTTTCAACAGGCTCCCGAAGCGTCTTGTGGAAATGGCAAGGGAAAAGTGTGAGCAGTTCGGAGTGCGGTATTTTGGCTGTCTGCCGACTAATCCGTGGTGCATCGAGAGCCGCAGGTTAGGACTTGTCACAGCATGTGAAATAAGCGATATCAGGGAGAAGCTTGCTGAACTCGGAAAGCTTGCTGAGGAAAATATCCTCCTTGATGATATCATAAGGTACAGCAACTCTGCTCTGCCGAATTTTACGGCAAAAGAAGTGAAAAGACTGTCCTGTGAGCGTCCGCCGAAGATAGCTGTTGCGAACGATAAGGCTTTCTGCTTCACGTATTCAGATAATATCTCTCTGCTTGAACAGCTTGGCTGCGAGATAGAGTACTTCTCTCCGCTCAGCGATAAAAAGCTTCCCGACGGCTGCTGCGGTATCATTCTCAGCGGCGGTTATCCCGAGCTTTACGCAAAGGAGCTGTCCGACAACAGGGAGATGCTCGATGCGGTGAAGAAGGCTCTTATGCAGGATATCCCGACTATTGCCGAGTGCGGCGGCTTCATGTATCTGCACGAGATGCTCGCGGACAGCGGCGGCAGGGAGTATCCTCTGGTGGGAGCAGTCCGCGGAAAGGTGTTTTCAACGGAGCGCCTTCAGCGTTTCGGATATGTTACTATGACAGCAAATAAGGACAACCTTTTGTGTGCTGAAAACTATGAGCTGAAAGCTCATGAGTTCCACTACTGGGACAGCACTGACTGCGGCGATGATTTTATTGCAAGGAAAGCGGACGGGCGCGAATGGAAATGTGTCCATGCCGAAAAAACGCTTTATGCAGGTTTTCCTCATTTGTATTTTTATTCGGATATAAGTATGGCAGAGCGTTTTGCAGCTGCCTGTGCAGCATATGGAGAAAAAAATGGATAGGATTCGACTTATAAGACACACCGACAAAAAGTATTCACAGCTTGCTCAGGAACACTGGGACAGTGTTGCAAAGCCGCTGCGAAGCTTCGGTGTGCTTGAAACCTTCTGGAACAGGATAGCGGCTGTTCAGAAGACTGAGTTTCCCGATATCTCCGAACGTGCTGTTGTTGTTATGTGTGCGGATAACGGCGTTGTTGCGGAGGGAGTGACACAGACGGACAGTTCTGTGACAGCTGTCTGCACGGAGGCTATCGCCTGCGGCAGATCAAACATCAATGCTCTTGCGGATACGTTCAGGGCTGATGTGTATGCGGTGGATATCGGAGTTGCAGCTGATCTCGAATGTGACAGGGTGATATCAAGAAAAATTGCATACGGTTCGGATAATATCGCTGTCGGACCTGCAATGACGGTGGAAAATGTATACAGAGCAGTTGCAGTGGGTATGGATATGGTCAGAGATCTTGCCGAAAAGGGTGTCAGGATCATAGTTACAGGCGAAATGGGCATAGGGAATACAACTCCCACATCGGCACTCTCTTCGGTGCTGCTCGGACTTCCGCCCGAAAAAGTTACGGGAAAAGGCGCAGGACTTTCATCGGAGGGACTTCTGCACAAGGTAGAGGTGATAAAACGTGCGATCACTGTGAATTCGCCTTTTTCCGATGATCCTGCCGAGCTGATCTCAAAGCTTGGAAGCTACGAGATAGCAGGCATGACGGGTCTGTTCCTCGGGGGAGCTGTTTACGGAGTGACCATGGTGATAGACGGTGTCATCTCCGCTGTTTCGGCAGTCCTTGCATCAATGTTCGCACCTGCTTCGGTGGATCATATGCTGGCAGGACACGTTTCTGCCGAGCCCTCAGGCAGAATGCTCCTTGAACGTCTTGGGCTCAATGCTGTCATTGACGGCGGACTGAGACTCGGAGAAGGAACAGGCGGGATATTGCTGCTGCCGCTTCTTGACGGCGCGGCTGCACTTTATAACAGAGCTCACCGTTTTGACGGTGCAGGTATAGAAAGGTATGTGGAACTGATATGATTACACTTGTTACAGGCGGAACTAAATGCGGAAAATCAAGCTATGCAGAAAAGGTCCTGGAAGGCTTTGAAGGTGAAAAATATTATGTTGCAACTATGAATCCAACGGGCGATGATGCGAAGGAGATAATCGCACGTCACCTCGAAATGCGGAGAGATAAGGATTTTGTGACAGTCGAGTGCCTGCGTGACATCGGCAATGCAGATGTGCCTGAAGGCTGTGCTGTGCTCATTGAGTGTATGGGAAATCTCTGCGCAAATGAGATGTTCATTGGTCCGAATGTGCATAAACCTGCTGAAAAAATTGTTGAAGGGATACGTCGGCTGTCGGAGAGAACTGCTGAGCTGGTCATAGTAACCAATGAAGTCGGCTGTGACGGTATAAGCTATTCTGCCGATACAAAGGCATATATAAGCCAGCTGTCCGAGATAAACTGTAAGATAGCCGAATTTGCCGATAATGTCGTAGAGTGTGTTTACGGTATACCTGTTGTCAGAAAGGGAAGTTCGGTATGCTGAATTCGTTGTTTTCGGCGTTTCAGATGTATTCGCGGATACCGACACCGAAGGTTGAATGGCGCGATGAGAACCGCCGCTATTCAATGTGCTTCTTTCCGCTTATAGGAGCTGTGATGGGAGTCCTTGCGGTGGTCTGGTGTTTTGTCTGCGATAAACTGGGTATCGGCAGCTTCCTGTATGGGGCGGGAGTGTTTGCAATGACAGTCATCGTCACAGGCGGGATACATCTTGACGGCTACTGCGATACCTGTGACGCAAGAGCTTCATGGGGAGACAGACAGAAAAAGCTTGCCATACTCAGTGATTCGCACATAGGAGCTTTTGCGGCAATAAAGCTGGCGGTTTATGCGGTGGTATATACTGCTCTGCTGAGCGAGCTGAATGATTATCCGTCGGCTGTAGTCATTGGCTGCGGATATGCTCTGTCAAGGGCTCTCAGCGGATTTGCCGCGGTGACGTTCAGGGCTGCAAAAAAAGAGGGAACGCTGCAAAGCTTTTCGGTACCTGCGGATAAAAATATAACGGTGAAGGTGCTCATCATCACGGCAGCAGTGTGCTGCTGCATAATGATGTTTTTCAGCTTTGCTGCGGGTACAGCTGCTTCTGCGGCGGCTTTGCTGACAATGCTTTGCTACAGAAGGACAGCGTACAAGGAATTCGGCGGCATAACAGGTGATCTTGAGGGCTGGTTCCTGCAAATGTGTGAGATGTGGATCGCAGCGGCGGCTGTGTTCGCTTTGAAATTAAGGGAGGTATTATGAGATGAAAATGATAATCGGAGGAGCTTATCAGGGGAAAATACGTTTTGCCTGCAATTGGCTCGATATGGACAGAGCTGATATGATAAACGGTTCGACCTGTGATTTTGAGGAGGCTTTCTCAGCTGAGGTGATAAAGAGTTATCACCGCCTTATCGCAAGACTTCTTGCTGTCGGAGTTGATCCCGTGGAATTTACCAAGAAGCTCTGCGAGCAGAACAAGAACGCGGTCATAATCATGGACGAGACAGGCTGCGGCATCGTTCCGATAGAAAAATCAGACCGTATAAGACGTGAAGTCACAGGACGCTGCGGCTGTATCATTGCAGGTGCGAGCGATACGGTCGTGCGTGTGATATGCGGTATCCCGACGTATCTGAAAGGCGCTCCGAATGAGGATTGATCTTATAAGGCACGGCAAAACAATGGGAAATTCAGAGCTCAGATACATCGGGCGCACTGATGAAGCGCTCTCCTTCATCGGCATATCAGAGCTTGTGAATATTGATTATCCGCCGTGCGGATACCTTATAACAAGTCCCATGAAACGCTGCATACAGACAGCCGAACTGATATTCCCGGATCATACGCCTGTTGTATGTGACGGTCTCAGGGAGTGCGATTTCGGTGAATTTGAGGGAAAAAACTATATCGAACTGTCAATGGACAGCCGTTATCAGCGCTGGATCGACAGCGGCGGCGAGGACGCTTTCCCTGACGGCGAAAGACCTGCTGATTTCAAGAAGCGCTGTGTCGAGAGCTTCCTGAAATGTATCAGCGAAGTGCCCGAGGGAATGGCGGCAACATTTGTTGTACACGGCGGTACTATCATGGCTGTGCTCGAACACTTTGCCGTGCCAAAAAAGAGCTATTACGACTGGCATATCGCCAACGGACACGGCTACATAACAGAATTTGACGGAGAAAAAATTACAGTTACGGAGAAAATATGAATTACTTTATCGCGGCGCTGCCACTGCTGCTGGGAGCTGCCATTGACTGTGTGCTGGGAGACCCCTATTCTCTACCGCATCCGATACGACTCATCGGCAAGCTGATATCATTGCTTGAAGCCTTCGTGCGCAAACGCATGAAAAGTCACCTCCGCTCAGGCGGAGTTTTTCTTGCATTGACAGTGCTGCTGATATCAACGGCAGTACCGCTGCTGCTGGTCATTGTTTGCTACAGCATCAATGTAATATTCGGAGCGGTCGCCGAGGGGGTAATGTGCTATTATCTTATGGCTGCACGGTGTCTCAGGGACGAGAGCATGAAGGTGTACAGTGCTGTGAAGCGCGGTGACACAGAGGGTGCAAGAAAAGCGGTATCAATGATAGTCGGCAGGGACACTGATGTGCTCGATGAAACGGGTATAATAAAAGCGGCTGTGGAAACAGTTGCGGAGAATACTTCCGACGGCGTGACTGCTCCGCTCATGTATATGTCCGTGGGAGGTGCGGTACTTGGATTCTTCTATAAAGCTGCCAATACCATGGATTCCATGATAGGCTACAAAAATGAGAAATATGCGGATATAGGACGTTTTGCGGCTAAGCTCGATGATGTCCTGAATTATATCCCTTCGCGTCTGACAGCTCTTGCGATGACAGCAGCTGCACCTGCTGTCGGACTTGACGGAAAGAGAGCTTTTCGCATATGGAAGCGTGACAGAAGAAAACACGCAAGTCCGAATTCCGCACAGACCGAGGCAGCCTGTGCAGGAGCTCTGGGAGTGCAGCTTGCAGGTGATGCGTACTATTTTGGGGAGCTTCACAAAAAAGAGTTCATCGGCGATCCTGTCCGCGCAATTGAAAACGAGGATATCCGCCGTGCAAACAAGCTTATGTATGCAGGCTCTGCCATTGTTTTTGCGGCAGCTTTGTTTGTCAGGGCTGTGATAGTCGGAGGTATATTATGCTGAACGGAAAACACGGAGGAAATGATCTTGCGCATGACGTAAAGCTTGATTTTTCGGCAAATCTTAATCCTCTCGGTATGCCTGACAGTATGCGCAGAGCTGTTATTGCTTCGGCTGATGTCTGGGAGAGATATCCCGACCATGAGTGCAG
>CACZEJ010000034.1 GCA_902780115.1 Ruminococcus flavefaciens
CAAAGCGCCTCGCAAAGGGTGAATTAAAAAACAGTCCGGTGGACTGTTTTTTAAGAGGGAACGCCTTGCAAGAGAAGGCGTTCCCTAATGAAATGGGGGTTTATTGACAGACTGAAAAAACTCCCGTAAAGGGAGTTTTTTCGCTTGTTCAATTATATCAGCTTTTATCAGCCTGCACAGGAAACGTATTCTACTCCGTTTTTATCAACAGCACATACCCATCTTGTTCCTGCGCTGTTTATGGAAGCCCATACACGGCCGTCAGATGTTACCTGTATCTTGTAGATAGTTACCTTTGTACCCTGTCCGAGACCTCCGACTATCCTGCCGTTTATCGAAGGAGTTGCTCTTACGTTTACGCCGTTCCTTGGATTAACGACACTAGGAACAGTTACTCTTGTGAAGTAAGTCATACATACCCAGTGAGCCTGCTTTGCACCAGCAGGAGTAATTCTTCCCCAGCCGTTCTTTACCTGGAAAACTGTTACTCTCTCGCCCTTCTTGACAAGTCCGACTTTTTTGCCGTTTGTCGAAGGAGTAGTTCTTACGTTAACATTTGCTGTAGCTTTGTAGAAACAGTAGCTTTCAGCCTGAACAGCGCTTGCTTCTATTGAAGAAACAATAGATGTTCCGCCGAAGTTGATGTTTGCAGCTGTTGGTACTACAACGCAAGCTGAGAGTGTTACTGCTGTAAGTGCTGTTGCAATTACTTTTTTGAAGTTGTTAGTCATTTGTTTTTACGTCCTTTACATAATATTTTAAGGTCAGTAATATGACCTCACCTGAATATAATATAACAAAATATGCAATTTGTCAATGTTTTTCTGCTTCTCATTATTTTCCGAAGCGCCTGAATGCTTGACATTGGCGATATACTGTGATATAATTTATGCGTAACAGAATATTATGCTGTCCGAAGCTGAGGGAAGCACGGTGAAAATCCGTCACAGCAGTCACTGCCGTAAAGTCGGATCGCTCGTCGGACACGCAGGTATCTTACGTTTTTGGACAATGAAAGACGTATGCCGATCTCCTTGCACCGAGCAGGGTCTTTTGCTGCGCTTTTCTGCACTGCGGAGGAGCTTTTTTATTGCCCGCATATCTTTATAAAGGAGTCGTTTTATATGAAAAAAACTATCGCTATGGCAGCTGCTATGATCGTTTCATTCTCAGCAGTAAGCATGAACGTTTTCGCAGAAGGAACTGAAGGAACTCAGGTATATGTGACTATTTCCGACGACAACAAAGCTCTTGTGCTCACTCAGGAGCCTGTGGAAGTAACTGATATCGACAACGACGGCAAACTTACAATAAACGATGCTTTCTATATAGTTCACGAAAACAAGTTCGAGGGCGGAGCTGAAAAGGGCTACAAGTCTTCCGTAAAACAGTGGGGTCTCGGACTCGACAAGCTCTGGGGAGTTGAAAACGGCGGAAGCTACGGCTATTATGTCAACGACACCTACTCAATGGGACTTGCTGACGAGATAAAGAACGGAGACTATATCGAAGCTTTCATTTATCCCGATCCTAAGGACTACAACTATTACTACAGCTTCTTCGATGCTAAGAACAGCGAGGAAAAGGACGCTGATTCAGAGGTCGAGCTCACTCTTTCTTACTACACATTCGGTGCAGACGGCTCTCTCGTTACAAACAAGCTGGAAGGCGCTAAGATCACTGTCAACGGAAAGGAAACAGACGCTGTTACAGATGCTGACGGAAAGGCTAAGGTAAAGCTCACAGATGCAGGAAGAAACGTTATAAGCGCAGTTTCTGACAGTGTAAGCATTGCACCTCCTTCATATGTTGTAAATGTAAAGGGCGAAGCTGTCATAACTTCAACAACTTCTGCCGAATCATCTACAACCACAACAACCACTGCAACTGCCAAGACTACAGCTAAGGCAACAACAAAGGCAGCTACCACAAAGAGCTCAAGTTCACCGAAAACAGGCGACAAGGGTTCAGCCATCGCTGTATTCTCTATTGGTACAGCAGTCGCAGTTGCTTTCGCTTTAAGACGCAAAAATGAGGAATAAGATACTCTCGGGTATCCTTTGCTCTGTACTGACATTGATGTTCACGCTGTGCATAGTTCCGTGCAGCAGCGTGAACTGTGAATATACCGTCGATGAGGTCAGTGATCTTATCGGCGGTATCGTTGATTATAAGCTCGGTCAGTACGGCGCAGGGAGCATAGAAGAATGGCTCGGAGGAGCTGCCGCTGACGGCGCAGGAACTACCTCTGACTGGTACGTTATCGCGCTCAGTCAGGACGGACATCATGAACTCTCGGCTTATGAGCGCTCGCTCCTCTCATACATTGAGCATAACAATGCCATATCTCCCACAACAAGAGAAAAGTATGCTCTCGCGCTCTGTGCGTCAGGCAGTACGAACAGTTACATCTCCGATATTCTCGACACATCAATAGGCGAACAGGGCATAATGAGCTGGATATACGGTCTGCACGTTCTCAATAACGGCTACACCTGCTCACGCTTCACAGCTGATTCTGTGACCGATACCCTGCTCTCATTGCAGTACCCCGACGGAGGCTGGGCATTATTCGGCGAATACGGCGATATCGACGTTACTGCCATGACTATACAGGCTCTTGCTCCTCACTGCGGCAGCAGCCGTGTGGCTGAAGCCGTTGACAGGGGTATCGACTTTCTGTCTCAGCGTCAGAAGGACAACGGAGGATACGAGAGCTTCGGCACGGCAAATCCCGAAAGTACGGCTCAGGTGCTTACGGCACTTTCGGCTCTCGGTATCGACTGCCGATACGATGACCGCTTCATAAAGAACGGCAACGACCTCATCGACGGTATAGCCGCCTTCCGTCTGCCCGACGGAAGCTTTTCCCATACTTTGGGCGGAAGCTCCAATGAGACCGCTACGGTGCAGTCGTTTTACTCACTTATAGCTTTCAGGCGCATGACAGAGGGGAAGTCTCCCCTGCTGGTTCTGGACAACCGCCGCGAACCTGTCCCGCCGCAGCCTGCTGAAAATCACACCCGCGAACAGAACAACAGCACCGCTCCTCATCATGAAGAAGGAACTGCTCAGACGGCCGCTGCTTCAAAAACTACCACTCCACAGAAGACCTCTTCTGCCGCAAAAATTACGGCTTCATCTTCCACAGTAAGCACTGTTTCATCACTTACGTCCAAAAGCGGGAAATCTGTATCGACGGCTGCTGATACAAAAATATCCGTAAGCTCGGGAACAAAGGCTCTCACAGGGACTGTTCAGGCTTCTTCTGCGCAAAAGAGCGAGAAGCTGCAAAAACGCGGCAGCTACAAAACTCCCGTGATCATCATTATCATCGGTTCGGCAGCTGTGATCGCACTTATCATATTCATTCTCGGCAAGCGGAACTACAAGAACTTCATCTTTCTTGTGGTCGCAGCAGGTGCGGCAATAGCCGTAGTTCTGCTTACGGATATAAGCTCGCCCGAAGAATACTACAGCGGCGAGCAGAAGCACAAGGAAAACGCCATAGGTACGGTTACTATGGAGATACGCTGTGACACTATCGCAGGCAAGTCCGACTCGGAGCATATCCCTGCTGACGGCGTTATTTTGCAGCCCACTGCCTTTGATATAGAGGCTGGCGATACGGTATTCGATATCCTTACCGAAGCTGCTCAGACATATGGCATACAGATGGAGAACAAGGGAAGCTCGGGAAGTGCTCACGGTATGGTCTATATTGCAGGCATAAACTACATTTACGAATACGATTTCGGCGATCTTTCGGGCTGGGTGTATCACGTAAACGGAATAACTCCGTCAAGGAGCTGCGGCGACTACGAGCTCTCTGACGGTGACAAAATAGAGTGGCTCTACACCTGCGAGCTTGGTCACGACCTTGATGAGGTATACGAAAAATGAAAAGCTTTGCCGAATATAATCCCATAGTCATTACAGTGTGGTTTTTCAGCGTTACGGGAGTTGCCATGTTCTGCAGCTATCCCCTGCTAATGCTGATATCGCTGTGCGGAGCCGTGATATTTTTCCTCATGCGGAACGGCTTGTCCCACGGCAGAGAGCATCTTTTCTTCTTTATACTTTTCCTGATACTCGCACTGGCGAATCCCCTTGTCTCACACAACGGAAAGACTGTGCTATTCGTCATGAACCACAATCCTGTAACTCTCGAAGCCACACTGTACGGCGTGAATTCAGCTGCTATGATAATCGGTGTTCTGTACTGGCTGAGGAGCTTCACACAGATTATGACAAGCGAGAAGCTGCTGTACATCACGGGAGCTCTCTCGCCAAAGCTTTCACTTGTACTGTCAATGGCGCTGAGATTTGTTCCCCTTTTCAGCCGTCAGTCGGCTAAGATAAACAACGCTCAGATCGCTATGGGACTTTACAAAGACGACAACATTATTGACGATATCAAGGGAAGATCACGGGTATTCTCAATACTCATCACATGGGCTCTCGAAAACGGCATCATTACCGCCGACAGCATGGAAGCCCGCGGTTTCGGAGCTTGCAGGCGCACTCAGCTGCGGCGCTTCCGATTCAGTGCCCGTGATACAGCTTTTCTCATACTCACCCTGCTGCTCCTTACCGTAACAGCAGCCGCAGCAGGAGCAAAATCACTCAGCTTTGTGTTCTACCCCTCAATAACTGCCGAAAAGCCCGATCTTCTCGGCATTGCAGGGCTGATAACCTACGGTCTGCTGATATTGCTGCCTGTTATTATTGAAACGGAGGTCAGTCTCAGATGGAAATACTTGCGGTCAGGGATCTGACCTTTACCTATCCACAATGCAGCTCCCCCGCTGTAAAAAATGTATCCTTTGAGCTTCAGCGCGGAGAACTTGCTGTACTCTGCGGAGCTACAGGCAGCGGAAAGTCCACTCTGCTGAGGCTTCTCAAACGTGAGCTTGCTCCTCTGGGCGATAAACAAGGCTCTGTTCTCTTCAACGGGAAGGAGCTCTCAGAGCTGGACAGCATCACTTCTGCTTCCGCGATAGGCTTCGTTATGCAGCGTCCCGAGCAGCAGATAGTCACCGACAAGGTGTGGCACGAGCTCGCCTTCGGTCTGGAAAATCTTGGAACTCCTCCCCATGAGATATCACGGCGAATTGCGGAAATGGCAAGCTATTTCGGTATCGGCAGCTGGTACGACAGGGACGTTTCGGAGCTCTCAGGCGGTCAAAAGCAGCTGCTCAACCTTGCTTCCATACTCGTTATGCAGCCCGAGATACTAATTCTCGACGAGCCGACCGCTCAGCTCGATCCCATTGCCGCAGCCGACTTCATTGCTACCCTTAAACGGCTGTGCTGCGACTTTTCCATTACTATCATCATCGCTGAACATCGCCTCGAAGATGTTGTTCCCATATGTGACAAGCTCCTTGTCATGGAAAACGGCAGTCTTATCGCTGCCGACGAGCCGCGCAGTGTCATCTCCGAGCTCAAAAGCCGCCCCGACATTCTCTGCGGTATGCCTGCGGCTTCGCGTTTACACGCGAAGTTGAGCGGCAGCGGGAGCTGTCCGCTCACAGTCCGCGAGGGACGCTCCTTTATAGAGAGCAGCTACCGTAATACTACTCGCGGACTGCCGCAGGCTGCCCGATGCAGCTCAGATGCGGCGGCAATGGAGTTCAGCGACGTTTACTTCCGCTATTCACGGGACAGCAAAGACATTCTCGACGGTCTCAGCGTAAAGATATATGAAAGGGAGATATTCTGCATACTCGGCGGCAACGGCTCAGGAAAGACCACTGCTCTTTCGGTCGGCGCAGGACTTCTGAAGCCATACAGCGGCAGTATCAGAGTATTCGGCAAGAAGCTCAAGGACTACAAAAACCGCTCACTCTACCGTGAATGTCTGGCAATGCTTCCGCAGGACGTTCAGACAGTATTTCTCAGGAATACTGTACGTGAAGAGCTCGATGAGTGCGGAGCTGTACTTTCGGATCTGCCATACGACCTGTCACCGCTGCTGGACAAGCACCCCTATGACCTTTCAGGCGGTCAGCAGCAGCTCACGGCGCTAGCAAAAGTTCTCGCAGCAAAGCCGAAACTGCTTCTCCTTGACGAACCCACAAAGGGACTTGACGCTGCTGCTAAACAAGGTATCATCTCTGTCATACGCTCCTTGAAAGAGCGCGGTGTCACTGTAGCCATAGTCACTCATGATGTTGAATTCGCCGCAGTATGTGCAGACAGATGCGCAATGTTCTTCGGCGGCAGGATAGTCTCGGACGGTGTCCCTAACGAGTTCTTTTCGCGCAACAGCTTCTACACAACAGCTGTCAGCCGCATGACAAGAGGACATTTCGACAACGCCGTCACTCTCAGCGATGCCGCAGAGCTCTGCCGCATAAACGGCAGAAAGGAGCAGCCATGCTCCTGATACAAAGCAAGAAAATGCGCAGTATAATTAAAGCCGTAGTGCCGTTTGTACTGATCCCCTCCATAACAATAGCAGGCGCAGTTGCCTTTGACGAGAAAAAGCACATTATCATCGCACTTGCCTCAGCCCTTTCAGCTCTGCTGCTCTTTTCAGCCGGCTTCGAGAAAAGATCTACAGGAACGCGCAGAATGGTCATAGTTGCAGTCATGATCGCGCTGTGCTTCGCAGGACGTTTCATACCATTTCTGAAACCTGTTGCAGCTCTCACAATAATTGCAGGACTTTACCTCGGCGGAGAAGCGGGATTTCTCGTGGGTTCGCTGTCTGCTCTGCTCACAAACTTCTACTTCGGACAGGGACCTTGGACTGCATTCCAGATGCTTGCATGGGGACTTATCGGACTTTTCGCAGGAATACTATCAAAACCTCTGCTGCTGCGCCGTGCTCTCCTGCTTATGTACGGCGCAGCAGCAGGTCTTGCGTATTCATTCATCATGGATATATGGACAGTGCTCTGGTATAACGAGGGCTTTAACGTCAGGCTCTATATCGCAGCTCTTGGAACTGCTGTGCCATATACAGTGTCATATGCTGTGTCCAACGTCCTGTTCCTTTATCTGCTTGCGCCGCCTTTCGGCGAGAAGCTCAACCGCATAAAGATAAAATACGGTGTATAAAGAACTCTATATCAAATTTCAGAAAGGATATAACAATGAACGACTGCATTTTTTGTAAAATAGCTGACCACACCATACCGTCAATGACTGTCTATGAGGACGAACACACTATTGCCTTTATGGATACGGCAAAGGACGTTGACGGTCATATTCTTGTTATCCCCAAAGCTCACGCCCATAATATCCTTGACTGCGATAATGATACTCTTTCACAGCTTATATCCGCCGTAAAGAAAGTATCCTGTCATCTTGTTGAGAACTGCGGCTTCGAGGGAGTTAATCTCCTCAATGCCAGCGGAGAAAGTGCAGGTCAGTCCGTACAGCACTTCCATATCCATGTGATACCCCGAAAAAGCGGTGATAATATCAACGCATGGCCGCATTTTGACGGTGCAAAAGAGGATATTGAAGACGTTTTCAAGAAGATAATTATAAAATAACGCTTTTACTATTTTTTTCGGGCGGCGGGAAGCCGCTCCTACAATCACAACTTACGGGACGTCGAGGACGCCGTCCCCTACAATTAATATTTGACTTTGACAATCAAGTGTGATATAATAGTAAGGTAAAATTTAAATCCAATGGAGGTCTCTCAAAATGGGAATGTTTGACAAGCTTATAGCAAATCTTAAAGCAAGCAAGAAAACTATCGTCTTCACTGAGGGCAGTGATCCGCGTATCCTCTCCGCAGCTGACAGACTTATCAAGGAAAACCTCATGGGCGTAATCCTCTGCGGAAACGTTGACGAAGTTAAGGCTGCTGCAAAGAACGGCGGCTTCAATATCGACGGCGCTGAGATCGTTGATCCTGCTACTTACCCTGAAATGGACGCTCTCGTAGCTCAGATGTTCGAGCTCAGAAAGGGCAAGATGACTGAGGACGAGTGCCGCGCAGCTCTCGCTAAGTCCAACTACTTCGGTACTATGCTCGTTAAGGCTGGCAAGGCAGACGCTCTTCTCGGCGGTGCAACTTACTCCACAGCTGACACAGTAAGACCTGCTCTCCAGATCATCAAGACAAAGAAGGGCTCTAACCTCGTAAGCTCTTCATTTATCCTTTTCCGTGAGAAGGACGGCAAGGAAGAAAAGATCGCTATGGGCGACTGCGCTATCAACCTTGGCTACACAGACAGAGTTGACAAGGACGGAAATGTAGTTCTCACTGCTGCAAGACAGCTCGCTGAGGTCGCTGTTGAAACTGCAAAGACAGCTGATTTCTTCGGCATTGATCCTAAGGTAGCTGTTCTCAGCTTCTCCACATACGGCTCAGGCAAGGGCGGCACAGTTCAGCTCAGCCACGACGCTGTTATCGAAGCAAGAAACATTGATCCTAACCTCGTTATCGACGGTGAGTTCCAGTTCGACGCAGCTGTTTCCGCAGAAGTTGCTAAGACAAAGTGCCCTGACTCAAAGGTTGCAGGACAGGCTAACACATTTATCTTCCCACTTATCGAGGCTGGCAACATCGGCTACAAGATCGCTCAGAGACTTGGCGGCTACGAAGCTTACGGTCCTATCCTTCAGGGTCTTAACGCTCCTATCAACGACCTTTCAAGAGGCTGCAACGCTGACGAAGTTTACAAGATGGCTATCATCACAGCAGGTATGGCTTGATGCAGCGTGACGCTGCACCATTGGCGCATTGGCGCTCGTAAACTAGCTCACTCTTAACAGAAATGTTAATTGTGCATCGCTTACAGCACTATACGACATATAAAAGACGGGACTGCTTATTTTGCAGTCCCGTTTTCGCATCTACAAGCAGTAATGATAAAAAATACTTGACAAACAGCAACATTCGTATTATAATATAATTAACAAGATAATATAATTTATCTTGAATATATTGTAAAGGATGTTAAACAAATGAAACACGTACTCAAAAAGATCTCAGCGATCGCAATGGCATTCACTCTCCTCGGAGCAGGCACAACTATCACAAAAAATGTAGCTCCACAGTCAATACCTACACTCACAGCAAGTGCAGCAGATGGCTGGACTTACATAGGAACTGGTAAAAAACTTTCAGTCATTCATTATGATGGCAGTACAGCAACTTATACGTATAATAAACTGGCAGTATATAAGCGCGGAAGCGAAATAAAAATGTCTACCCCAAGTATCCCTGTACCAATGTACTGCTATTCTGTTTTAGTGTATGCTTTATTCAAATAAAATAAGTTCAAGCTCCCCGAAATTGGGAGTTTTCCTATTGTATTTTCAATATTCATAATACTTGACAAACAGCAGCAAAAATGTTATAATACAATTAACGAGATTGTTCTGCAATCTTGAATTTATAGTAAAGGATGTTAAACAAATGAAACACGTACTCAAAAAAATCTCAGCAATCGCAATGGCATTCACTCTCCTCGGTGCAGGCACAGCTATCACAAAAAATGTAGCACCACAGTCAATACCTACACTCACAGCAAACGCAGGAAATAACCCAAATGATCCTTGGACCTATAATTGGGATTACATTGGAACATGCCAAAGATGTGTAGTTTATCATTGGAACGGTAGCCAATCAACTTATACTTATAACAATCTTTCAGTATATATAAATGGAGATAGACTGAGAATGTCTACACCAAGTGTACCTGTGCCAATATACGTATCTTCTGTTAAAGAAGCTTATTTAATTTGGCTGGAATAATTTCAAGCTCCCCGAATGGTGAGCTTGGCTATTGTATTTTCCACACTCACAATCATATAACTCAAAATGGACTGCTGTTCGCAGTCCATTTTTTATTTGTGTTCGGGTCTTAATGTTGTCTATAGGTTAGTCGCAAAGCTTTTCATCAGCCTTGCTTATGCGCCAGCCATTCTCAGTATTTGTGATCGTAAATTCTGTCTCAACAGTATATTTCTCACCATTCCCATTAATGTCTGATCTATGGAGAACTGCGACAATATTACCGTTTTCGTCTGTCTCGGCATTAACACTGCTCTCGTCCCAATCAAATGGACCATTGCTTGCGTCATGGATTGATTTTTCGATATAGTATCCATTATCGGAAGTAAACATAAATGTATCGCAGTTAATGTCCTCTTCCTTATCGCACATACAGTTATCAAGTACAACCTTTCCGAACTCTGCATCGAATATCTCATAGCAGCGCTTTTCTATATCTGCCCATGAAGGATATCTCGAATCGGTAACAAGGTAATATTCCCTCTGAATTTCAAAGCCATCAGATGTCATAATTTTCTTTGTAACAACATTATTCTTATCGACTTCAAGGTTTCCTCCGTGAAGATCGCACAAAAAGTCTCTGTAAGCGTCGGTCAGCTCCTTGGCGATAGTTTCATTGCTTGTTCCTTCCGAGTCTATAAAAATGGGATTTTCATCTGCCTTGCTTATACGCCAGCCATTCGCTGTCTTGACGATAGTAAACTTTGTTTCGATAATATGTTCAGGCTCCATATTATGATTTGTAAATACTCGTTTCGCAATAATATTTCCGTTCTCATCGAACTCGGCCTTTACATCTTCATCATTCCATTTTATTCCAAAACTTGTATCACAAAGATCTGCCAAAATATAATACCCGTCATCTTTGGTAAACATAAAGGTAGCGTAATCAATGTCCTCTTCCTTTGCGTACTGATACTCATTGATTATCATATCTCCCAGTTCCTTGTCACAGATATCATAACAGTGTTTTTTCATATCCTCCCATGTTGGATATCTTGGGTCAGTGACACGATAAAATTTTCTATCATCAAGATCATCTATTGTCTTGATAACAACAGATGATCTGTCGACTTCAAGAGTATGTCCGTAGATATCAGAGTAATAGTTCAGCCATGCATCGGTCATCTCCTTAGCGATAGCGTCAGCATCAGCTTCTGCTGCTGTAGTATTCTCAGCAGCTTCTGTTACTGCCACTGTAGTCTCGACAATGCTGTTTTCCACCTCAGCTGCGGGGGTACGGCCGTCACGGCTGATAAATTTAATACTGCTGCCTATTCCTGCAACAAGAAGCACAGCCGCAGCTGCAATGCTTGCGCCCTTGTACCACTTAGGTCTGCGATATTTCTCAACTCCTGATACGTCGATAGCGTTATTCTCAGTAACATTATTTATATCAAACTTTCTTTTACTCATGGCATACAGCCTCTCTTTCTGCTCGTCTTTGAGGACGGGATACTCTTTCGAGAGCCTGTCTGCTGTTTTATGGTCAATATCATTGAATATATCATCAAATCTCATTGATATCCCTCCTCTGTGATACCAGCCTCACTCAGCAGTTCCTTAAGCTTTTTCCTTGACCTGCTCAGCCTTTTCTGTACAGCAGTGTCGCTCAGTCCTACAAGTGAGGAAATTTGTTTTGTTTTCATACCGTAATAATAGAAGTAAGCGATGATAGTTGAATCAGGCTCGCCCAGCCTTTTCAAACAGTCAAAAACGGCTTCACGGAGAGCAGAGCGCTCTGCATTCTCCTCGATCTTGATATCAGACGGAAGCTCGCCTAAGCTCTCCGAATCAATTGATACCGTCGTGTCACTTTTGGGAGAGAGTCTCCTGAAATAGCTTATAGCAGTACGCTTTGCGATCGTACCTACTATTCCCCTGAGATCTCCGTCCGCTCCTGTATGGCTGTTGAGATATCGGAATACCGCCGCGAAAGTATCGCTCAGGCACTCCTCTGTGTCCTCGGTCGTGCCGCAGCCTTTAAGCTTGTTTGCGCATATCGCATATACGTATCCGCAGTACTCGTCAAACAGCGCTCGTCTGCCCTCTTCCGCGGACTGCTCCATTTTACGTCGCAGTTCTTTATCTGTCATCATTTCACTCCTTTGAATGCATTCATATATTACACTCGCCTTGAAGAAAGTTTTTCTGACCTGTTTATAAAAAAATTAAGGGAGATAACTTTTACGCAAGTCTCTCCCCTATAATAATCATAAAAAATGTTATGCTCCGTCGTCGTTATACCATGTGATGCCCATATACTTAGGTGCGAACATTATCCTGCCGTTTTCGTCCACAACACCATAATCGTCGTCGTATCTTTTTCCAGTGAAAACCGCATAGCCGTCATCTTCAAAGCTGCTGATATATGAAGCTTTTATAGTGAACAGCTCATTGAGATCCTTATCAAGAACAGTACATTTACCTGTATCATAATTATATATTCTGACTTTATCGTCACCATGGTAATCGACATCGTCGCCTTCCATAGTAAATACCGTATTATTATCTCTATCTATAAATCTGATGTTCCTGCCTTCGTAAATCGGTGAATATCCATTAATAAAATCAATAAATTTATCGGATACAGGCGGTATTATCATCTCTCCGCTGTGAATATCCATCAATCCGTATTTTCCGTCTTTCTTCACATGATATGCGGACTCTCCGTCATAGGAAATGATATGGCAGTCACTTTCAAGCCCGTATAGCTTATCCAGCTCTTTAAGACGTTCTTCTTCCACAATACCGTTTGGCGAATAAATTATATCTTTTTCATCGTATCTGCGGATAAGACCGCCGTCATAATCAAGCTTCAGCTTTTCTTTTCCGCTTGTTGCGTCCCATGTTTTATCTTCGCTGTTGTATCTGATATCATCATATTCAAACGGAACGATTATTTTTTCATCTTTGTCTATTACTCCGTATCGTTCATTTTTCTTGGCTATAAATCGGTCAGGAGTCTCTACAGTCAGCCAATCGTAAAACACATCGACAAACATATTGTTATCAGCATCTAATAATCCGTAATAATTGTTGCTGCTCACCTTTTTATATCCGAATTCGGACATGGAAGCCGTGTCATACAAAAATGGCACAACGATCTCATTATCATAATTCAAAATACCTTCTCTGCCATTTTTCTTTGTATAAAGATAACCTTTCCAATCATATATTCTATTATCATATTCCAATGGTATCACGATGTTTTCATCATAGTCGATAAGTCCGTATTTGCCGTTAAGCTCCACACAGAAATAGTTTTCATTGTTACAATCAAGTACCCAGTCATACTTATTTTTTAGTATGCTTCTGCCATTTCTGTCGATGACTTTATATATTCCGCCTTCCTTGACTATGTAGTATCCTGTTCTGTCACACGCACATACTCTTTCATAAGGCGAATGTCCTATACATTTTCCTGCGGTGTCTATGAGGTATTTATTCTCGCCTTTCCGCACTATGGCTCTCTCGGCACTGTCAAAGTCGGAGGCTTCATCATATATGCACATCATAACCTTTCTGCCTTGTTTATCTGCATATCTGGAATTGTCAAGAAATGTGCAGTCAGAGAACACCCAAAATCTGAGATAGGCAGATATCAGGCTGCGTGATAAGAGAGCCGCTTTGAATTCCTTAGTGC
>CACZEJ010000035.1 GCA_902780115.1 Ruminococcus flavefaciens
ATCGCTTACAATAATTCAAATTCAACAGTTATCATACTCGATAACTCTATCACAGGTATGACAGGTCATCAGCAGAACCCGACAACAGGCAAGAACCTCAAGGGCGATCCTGCTGCGGCTGTAAATCTTGAAGAGCTCTGCAAGGCTATCGGCATCAAGCGCGTAAGAGTTACAGACCCGTACAAGCTCGCAGAGACAGAAGCTGCTATCAAGGAGGAGCTTGCAGCTGACGAAGCATCTGTTATCATTTCGCGCCGTCCGTGTGCTCTTCTGAAGTACGTTAAGCACAATCCGCCTGTAAAGGTAAATACTGACAAGTGCGTAGGCTGCAAGATGTGCATGAAGCTGGGCTGTCCTGCTATCTCTATGCGTGACGGCAAGGCTGTTATCGACCATACACTGTGCGTAGGCTGCGGCATCTGCCAGGAGCAGTGTAAGGTAGGCGCTATCGAATAAGCGGCTGAACGCGAAAGAGTAAGGAGCGCTATGTCGGGGGCGGCGGCTCGCCGCTCAGGAGCAGTGTAAGGTAGGCGCTATCGAATAAAAGCCGTCAGCTATTAGCCATTAGCTTATGGTATTGACTGCGGCGATGAATTTTGATATATGGACGCAGCGAACACTTCCGGCTGACAGCTAAGGCTCATTAAAAGAAGTTCATAAAATGTTTTTTAAAGGATATTATTATGCTACAGATGAATATATATGAGGAGTTCGCCCACTGGCTGGACGCTCTTCTCGAAAATAACGAAATGCCTGAGGAAACAAAGGCTTTCTGCTTCAATCTCTATGAAGAATCCGATGAGGATCATATCTACGGTATACAGCTCGTAGCCGCAGGAGAGTTCGACCCTGCCGACAAAGAGGGCGACTGGGCTTGCGAGGAGATATGGAGCAGCGAGGAGGATATTTTCACGGTCGATACTTCCGATGAGGAGGATACAGGCTGGGTACACGCTCAGGAGCTTTTCAAGGAAATGGTCGTGGAATACCTCAAAAACGGCAAGTATTCAAACATTTTGAATGGGGCAGAAGGTGCCGCAATAGGATTTGTTGACGGCGAACTTGAATTATTATAACAAATTTACGGGGGTAAAAGGGAAATGGACGATTTAACAACAGGCGTTGGCAACAATACAGGAATGAATGATGTTAACGATATGTCTGCAAATAATACGACAAAGTCAGCTCAGCCGTCAGGCTACAGCAATTCACAGAGCGGCTACGGCAGCACTTCTTCCTATGACAGTGCATCAAACTACAGAAGCTCTTCAAATTACAGCAGTCCTTCAAACTACGGCGGCTACAGCAGTACAGCTTCCTACAGCGACTTCGGCACAAAGGATACTGATTTCGTATCACTGCTCAAAGGCATACTCGGAGCTGTAGTCGGTGCGATACCGGGCATCATACTTATAATACTGCTCGCGCGCGCAGGCTTTATCGCAGCTGTATGCGGTGCTCTTATGGCTGGCGGTATGTTCTTCGGATACAAGTTCATGACCAAGAACAATCCGCCCTCTGAAACGGCAGGAATGGTCATCTGCGGAGTGGTAATGCTCATAGGCGTTTATATAGCTGTGCGCACATCGTGGTGTATGGAGATTGCACAGGTGTTGCAGGACGAGCTGGGCATTGCTGCGGGAGAGGTCGATAAATTCACAAGCGAGATACTTTATGAGTATATCGGCATAAGAGATGTTTCGTTCTCGGAGATATCGTCCGAATTCGGTACGCTTCTCGATAAGGTGGATCTGAAGGGCAAGTTCATATGGTCGTTCCTTGAAAATCTCATTTTCGCAGTAGCAGGCGGTTACGGTGCTTTTTCAAAGTTTGGCAGCGGAAGCGTCAGCATCTGATTTTTATGGAGTAATACATAATGGACGATCTTACAAAAGGTTCATCTGTAAACAGCAGCTATAACAGCTATGGACAGCAGGATTCAGGATACAGGGAAATCCCCGATTTCTATGCAATGTCAAGGTCAAATGCCAACTCGGATACGGAATTCTTTACGCTGTTCAAGGGCGCTGTAGGTGCTGTGATCGGTGCTGTTCCGGGATTTTTCATGATGATGACGCTGGCAAGAACAGGCATCATCGCTTCGATTTGCGGAGTGCTGCTTGCGGCAGGAGTGTTCTTCGGATATTTCCTCGCTTCACGCAGAAGCTGCTTCAATATCAGGACAGGCGGTATCATATGCATAATCGTGATGGCAGCTGCGATATATCTTGCAGTGCGCATATCATGGGTCCATGAAGTGCAGGAAAAGCTCCTGGAAATGCGTGATGTTCTTGGCTACATCGGCAGCTCGGGCGGAGGCTACTCGGAAAGTTCGGATCCTGTTTACAGGCTTATGTTCGGATACGATAAGCCGACATACTCCAACTGCTCCGACAATTTCAGTGATCTGCTCGATGACCTGAGAATGAATACCTCATATACATTATCTCTCTTGGAGAATTACATACTTTGTGCAGTCGGTTCGGTATGGCTGTTTGTAAAGTTCGGCAAAAAGAACTATTAAGAATTATTATCATTAAGGAGTAATATAAAATGGAAACAAAATCTATTATGATCGTAGGTGTCGGCGGACAGGGTTCTCTGCTTGCATCGAGACTTCTCGGCAATGTGCTTCTTGCACAGGGCTATGACGTTAAGGTCAGCGAAGTTCACGGCATGAGCCAGAGAGGCGGCTCTGTTGTTACTTACGTAAAGTATGGCGATAAGGTGTATTCGCCTGTTATCGAGAAGGGCGAGGCTGATGCAGTTATCTCCTTCGAGCTCCTCGAAGCAGCAAGATGCCTTCCGTATCTCAAAAAGGGCGGAAAGCTCATAACCTCGACACAGCAGATAGACCCTATGCCTGTTATCACAGGTGCTGCAAAGTATCCTGAGAACCTCGTTGAAAAGCTTAAGGCAGCAGGCGTTGAGCTCGTTGCGGCAGATGCGCTCGCACTTGCAGAACAGGCAGGTACAGCAAAGGCTTCAAACGTTGTGCTCATGGGCGTACTTGCTTCACGCATGGATTATCCCGATGAGCTGTGGCAGAAGGCACTCGAGCAGTGCGTACCTCCAAAGTTCCTCGAACTCAACAAGAAGGCTTTCGAGCTTGGCAAGAATGCTGCAAAATAAAATGAAGCGAATGCCGCTTTCGGCGTTCGGTTATAAAGATATAAACATTATTATAGTTGCATAAATAATCCAAATTATAAGGAGTAGATCCCAATGGAAAAGTATTGGAACAAAGAGATCGAATGTGCTTCCCGTGAAGACATGAAGAAGCTTCAGGACGAGCGTCTTGTGGCTCAGGTAAAACACGTTTACGAGAACGTTAAGTACTACCGCGATCTCATGGACAAGAAGGGCGTTAAGCCCGAAGACATCAAGGGCACAGAAGACCTGCACAAGCTGCCGTTTCTCAGCAAGGCAGATCTGCGTGAGGCTTACCCTTACGGACTGCTGGCTAAGCCGCTCAGCGAATGTGTAAGAATTCATTCGACCAGCGGTACTACAGGCAAGAGAGTAGTTGCTTTCTACACACAGCATGACGTTGATATGTGGGAAGACTGCTGCGCAAGAGCTATCACTGCTGCCGGCGGTACAAATGAGGACGTTGTTCAGGTAGCATACGGCTACGGACTTTTCACAGGCGGTATGGGCGTTCACGGCGGCTCGCACAAGGTAGGCTGTCTCACACTTCCTATGAGCTCGGGCAATACAGAGCGCCAGATACAGTTCATGCAGGATCTCAATGCGACTATACTCTGCTGTACGCCTTCGTATGCAGCTTATATCGGCGAGACTATCGCTGAAATGGGTATAAAGCCTGAAGAACTCAAGCTCAAGGCAGGTATCTTCGGCGCTGAGCCGTGGACTGAGGAAATGCGCAGAAGCATTGAGAAGTCACTGGGCATAAAGGCTTTTGATATCTACGGACTTACAGAATCAAGCGGTCCGGGCGTTGCTTTCGAGTGCTCAGAGCAGACAGGTATGCACATCAATGAGGATAACTTTATCCCTGAGATAATCAATCCTGATACAGGTGAGGTTCTTCCCGAGGGCGAGGTTGGTGAGCTTGTATTCACAAGCATCAATAAGGAAGCTTTCCCGCTTCTCCGTTACCGTACCCGCGACCTCTGCGTACTCAGCAGAAAGAAGTGCTCATGCGGACGTACTCTCATAAAAATGGCTAAGCCTATGGGCAGAAGCGATGATATGCTGATTATCCGCGGAGTAAACGTATTCCCGTCACAGATCGAGACTGTTCTCATCGAGCAGGGCTATTCACCTAACTACCTCATCGAGGTTGATCGTGTAAACAATACTGATACCCTTGATATCAGTGTTGAGATGAATCCCGACCAGTTCTCGGATAAGGTGAAGGATATGCAGATGCAGGAACGCGATCTTGCCGTAGCGATAAAGACAATGCTCGGCATCAATCCGAAGGTGCATCTTGTTTCACCAAAGTCCATTACAAGAAGTGAGGGCAAGGCTGTAAGAGTTATAGATAAGCGTAAGCTCCACGACTAAGGTTATAGCAGGTATTTAACCTGTTTAATAATTATTTATCTTTAATAAGGAGGACTCATTTATGAAGATCAAGTTATTTTCCACAAATTATATGCCTGAACAGGAGAAGTATGAGCGATTTGCGGCGTTTGAAAATGAACTTAACCAGTTCATAGCAAATGTCAAAGTCCTTGATATCAAGTTCAGTACATCATCGGGGCTCTGTCACGATGCTCAGACCCATGTAAACGAGTATGTCGATGAACTCTCTGTACTCGTAATGTATGAATGATGTTTTCGCAGTGAATGCTGCAATAAATGCTCCTCTTGCTGACGCAGAAATAATCAAAATATAAAGGAGGAAGACCGTATGTCGAATGTAAGACAGATCTCGGTTTTTGTAGATAATAGACCTAACCAGCTGGCAGGCGTTATGAAGCTGATAAAGGACAGTAAAATCAATGTACGTGCATTGAGCGTTGCTGATACAAAGGATTTTGGTATCCTTCGTATGATCGCCAATGATACTGAAAAAACTGTCGAGATTTTAAAGGCGGCTTCCTACGCAGTCAAAGTTACAGAAATACTGGCGATATCCATACCTGATTCACCCGGACAGCTCAGCCGTGTGCTCGATATCCTCGGCAGCAAAAACGTTAATATCGAATATCTCTATGCTTTCCTCGGAAAGTCTGACAGAGCGGTTTCATTTGTTATCAGAGTGGACGATAATGCGAATGCATCAGCTGCACTTACAGAAGGTGGTATTATTCAGCTTACCGAAAATGATATTGCCGAAATGTAAGTAATTCACAAAAAGTTCACTTCTTCGTAAAATTATTTTGAAAACGCTTGACAGAAATCAAGTAGGTGTTGTATAATAATAGAGCAATATTTAACGAGAAATTTCAACAGGAGTGATGAAAGATGGGTATTCTCGAAAAATTTAATGATGCAAGCAGGGGTGTGTCAGAAAAAGCAAAAAATATCTCTGAAGCCAGCAACCTCAAAAGAAAGATACTGTATGAGGAAGAAAGGATCGTCGAGATATTTACTGACATCGGAAAGAAGTACTATAAAAGTCATGACGAAGATCCTGCTGCACTCAAAGTGCTCTGCGACGATATAGATACAAGGCGCAGAAGGATCAAGAAGATGAAATATGAACTCAACAGCATAAGGGGCTATAAAGTATGCCCTCAGTGTAACGCAGAGATCAATGAGCGATTCCAGTTCTGCGGCCGCTGCGGCTTCAGACTTCCTGATATTGAGGATGAGGATTTTATGTCGCTTGAGTCTAATGATTACTACACAGAAAGCAGCAATAATTTCTTTGATGCTGATCCTAACAAGAGCTATTGATAATTGATCACAAAGGCTGTTCTGAGGCTATCGTCGGAACAGCCTTTTTGTTACAGAATTGCCTGTTTATGCGCCTGCAAAGCAGCCGCGCAGGTATGCAGAGTATGAACCAGAAGCATGAAAAGGGGAGACATATCTGCCCTAAAAGATTGAGCGGCATATCTGAATAATCCCATACGTTCCAGTGCATTATCAGATTATCGAATATCCCCACTGTGAACTCTATGGCTGTTATTATAAGCGAGCCAAGGAAACAACTGCGGATAAGTGTGATGCTTCGGCTGTTGATGGCATAAAGTACCATCAGCACTATACCTCCTGTGAGCGACATCGTCCAGTGAGTATAACCACGCATTACTATCTCAACAAGACTGTAACAAAAATATCCCATAAGAAACGAAAATATTAGCTGCGATAGCTTCATTTTATCACCTCAGTGTGATTATTGCCAGTTTTACGCAGATAATACAGATAAAGGAGCTGAATATAATGCGAAAAAGCTGCATACTTATGCATATATCAAGTCTGCCGTCGGAGTACGGTATCGGAAAAATGGGGCGTTCTGCCTTTGAATTCGTGGACTTCCTGAAGTCTGCGGAGGTCAAGTGCTGGCAGATACTTCCTCTTTCGCCTACGAGCTACGGTGATTCACCGTATCAGTCGTTCTCGGTAAAGGCCGGAAATCCGTACTTCATTGACTTCGAGGTGCTCGAAGAGGACGGGCTGCTTGAGCATCATGAGTTTTCGGCATATAACTGGGAGACCGATCCCGATAAGGTGGATTACAGCCTGCTTTACGATCACTGCTATGAAGTGCTGAGAATAGCCTACGGACGCTTCAAGCCCGCAAGATTTCCCGATTATAAGCAATTCTGCGATGATAACAAAGCATGGCTGGACGAATATGCGCTGTTTATGGCGCTGAAATTCAAAAACGACGGCAAGCCGTGGTACGAGTGGGAGGAGGAAATCTCCATGCACCGTGCAAAGGCTGTAGCTGAGGCAAAGAAAGAACTGAAAAAGGACATCGGCTTCCACAAGTTCATTCAGTTCGAGTTTAGCAGACAGTGGAAGGAACTGAAAAAATACGCCAATGACAACGATATCGAAATAATCGGCGATATCCCTATATACTGCGCTCTGGACAGCGTTGAGGCATGGGCTTCTCCAAGACTTTTCCAGTTTGATAAGAAGCGCAGACCTGTTCTGGTGGCAGGCTGTCCGCCTGATGACTTCTCACCGCTGGGACAGCTGTGGGGAAATCCTGTGTATAACTGGGACTACCACAAAAAGACGGGATTTGCATGGTGGATAGACCGCATCAAGGCGGCTTCCGAGCTGTACGATATCGTTCGTATAGACCATTTCCGCGGCTTCGAGAGCTACTATACCATTCCCTACGGCAACGAGGACGCTACTGTGGGCGAGTGGAAAAAGGGGCCTGATTACGAGCTGTTCAAGCTCGCCGAGGAAAAGCTGGGAAGACTGAATATCATAGCCGAGGATCTGGGATTCATTACTCCCGAGGTCAGAGCTATGCTGGATAACTGCGGATATCCGGGCATGAAGGTGCTCCAGTTCGCTTTCAGCGATGGAAAAAATGAGTATCTTCCGCATAATTATTCATCTACCAATTACTTTGCGTATACAGGTACTCACGATAACGAGACTCTTATCGGCTGGGTGGGGACCCTCGATAAGAAGTCGCTGAAATTCGCTAAACAGTACCTCAACGTAAAAAAGAAAAAGGATATACCTGCGGCTGTTGTACGCGCTGCGTGGGGAAGTGTTGCAGAGGTGGCAGCTGCACAGATACAGGATTTCCTTGAAAGCCCGAAGGAGGGAAGAATGAATACGCCTTCAACTCTCGGAGGCAACTGGCAGTTCCGTACACAAAAGTCAGACTTTACGCCTGAACTTGCAAAAAAGATACGTCGCTTGAACAGACTCTACAACAGATAAAAACGTCTATTTATAAGCGGTTCACAATAGGATCGGATTCAAGGTGAATGCCTTGAATTTCAGATATATGATTTTTTATTTTGGAGATATGTATAAATAATTACGCTTGCATTTGTGCTTCTTTCACAACTGTGAGAGCTTGTTATCATAGAATAGTTACAAATGTCACTGCCTGAGTGACAGATGACATCTATGAAATATATTGATGCTGTATTATAATCAATATAGAAAGTCAAGTTTTACACGGCTGCACTGAAAGGGGCTGAGCTTATGACAAAAAAAGAGAAGATCGCTGTTAAAATAGCAGAAGCAGGTATCATGGTATATCTGCTGAGATGTATCGTCATGTTCATTGAAGAACGGGGAAGGGCTCCGTTCTGGGACTACCTCGGACTTGTGTATATGTCTCCGTTCGGAGTAGTCTTGCTGCTGAGCGTTTTCTGCCTGACAGCTGTTCTTGTATCGAAAAAACTTCGCAAGCGTGAGGAAAAAGGATTGAAGCCTTTTTCAAAAGCCTACAGGATATCGTTTCTGGTGTCATTTGTGCCGTATCTGCTTTTCCTCGCATACTGTATCTATAGCAGTATCTTTGGCTTTCACTTCTTCGGTGTGAGCTATGGATGGCAGGCATTTGAAGGCGCATTTGCTATCGTGGGACTGATATTCTGTGTTATTCCTGTTTTCCCATTCTGCCTTTTCTGGCAGGTGGTTTACATAGTAAAATGCATACGTAACAAAAAACATGAGATTTCTTAAATTTTAACTGGGGGGCTAAGTTTATGAAAAATTATGAAAAAGGATTAATGAAGATATTCGGGGGATGTGTCGGTATTTTCATTCTTGATCTGGTTTACAGATGCAGAGTTCGCGGTGATGAACTTCATTATCTCATATTTGATAATTTCACGCTCGTTCTTGGTATCCTTTTCATTATCTCGTTATGCGGTATCATTACTGTGATAATTTCCACATGGATAAGAGGACGTATCAATGACGGAAAATGTCCTATATCCAAATGCTACAGCAGGTCGTTCTATCTGTCATTCGTGCCGTTTGTGCTCATATTGATGTTCAGCATCTACTCTGCGGTGACAGGTTTCAGGCTATTTCATACCACATACGGTCTGAAGGCAATTCACGACACCTTGCTGATATACGGCTACAATATCTTCTGTATCATTATCCCTGTTTTCCCTGTGTGCCTGTTCTGGCAGGTGCTCTACATCGTAAAGCGGTTCAATTACAGAAAGATGATGCGGTGAATATTGCAGGAATAACATTGTTTATCGGAAAACAGCATAGTGGCTGATCTCGGATCAGCTGAAAGCTCCCTGATCTGTGTCAGGGAGCTTTTTTATGTTAAACTATAAAATTATGTAAAGTAGACTTGACAAATAATGTAAAGTATGCTATACTATAATCACAGAGGAAGTAAAGCAAGCTTTACATTATAGGAGTATCAGTTTATGTTTGGGACAACAAAGGATTTTTTGATGCAGCATTGCCAGGGGTGATAGTCAGTGTTTTACTTGCATTCGTTATGGCTTATGGCGATCCTGCAAATGATAAGGAGAAAGAGAATGAAAAATAAAATACAAGAGCTGCGAAAGGCTCGGAAGGTCACACAGCAGGAGCTTGCGGACGCTCTCAGCGTCACGCGGCAGACTATCATATCACTGGAAAACGGAAAATACAATGCGTCCCTCACTCTTGCACACAAGGCGGCGCAGTTCTTCGGTATAACGATTGAGGAGCTGTTCATATTCGAGGGCGAGGAGAATCTTTAAGGAGGATAATTATGGAAAAATTCAAGATAACATTGCAGAAAAGAATGTGGATATACTATTTGTTTGCAGCAATTTGTGCGGCAGGAGTAGTTATCCTGACTGTATTTGGCAGAGCTAACGACGGATTTAACACAACAAGCGGTATTTTAGGCGCGATGTTTGCAATTTCTCTCTGCAATATAATAAAAGCAAGGAAGGCTCTTAAAGACGACGATAAGCTAAAGGCGATCTATATCAGGAATACCGACGAGAGAAATATCCAAATTGCCAAAGAAGCGGCAAATGCTTCATTTCATGCCATTATAATCGGTATCGCTTTGGCAACTGTTATAGCTAACTTTATAAGCGTAACTGTGAGCTGTACACTTTCGGTGTGCCTTGCGTTCATTTTCATGGTCAATGGCGCTTTGAGTGCTTATTATAACAGTAAAATGTGAAAGGAAAGCGGCATGAAAGTGAAAGAGTTGCTTAAAACTACAGAATTCAACGATGTAGCTGAGCATATAAAGCTACATTATGGTGATGAACATATCAGCGAATTTAATAAACTGTATTCAAGACTGAAAAATAGCAATGAGTGCATTGAATGTGAAAAAATGTCTGTTATAATTAATGCTTACAGTTTTGATAGTGACGATGAGCCAAAGTGGACTGATGTGTTTGACGAGAATGACAGCTCGCTACATTTCGACGTTAGTGCGATAAAAGAAAATGAAGATATACTTTATTCCATATCGGCTGTAGATAAACTGAAATTTCTCGAATATAGCATATGCGACGAGACTTTAGCGCTTTTTTCGGGCGCTGCTATACTTGCGCATTGCTTATGGGAAATTACAAGCTATTCATTTGAATGAGCGCCGAAAGCTGTAAGTTTTGGGGATGGCTTGGTCAACGTTTTTTTTGGTGCTTATTACAACAGTAAAATGTGAATCAAAACTTCTTGACAAAATAAAAAATATGATGTATAATGTAGGTGAAATGAAGAGAACACATTTCATTAAGCTTACGCAAAAGAAAACACCCGAAGCTGCTACTTCGGGTGTTTTTTCCGTTATAAACGGAAAGTGCTTTTGTCGGGCTACTTCCTGTCAAGCCACTTGCTTATGTAATTTGCGATCACACCAGCTGCGACAGAAATGATGAAAGAGAACACATATGCCACTAAGCTCACCTCCTTCCTGACGGAAGAAGCCGACAATTAATAATAGCATTTTTGCTATAGAATGTCAAATAAAATCTCCCCGATACTTGTCCGTATCGGGGAGATAGTATTTCAGGAGACGCCCTCACTTGCAGGGCGTCTCCTCTTCAAAAACAGTCCACAGGACTGTTTTTGAATTCACCTCTTGCGGAGCGCCTGTCGGATTTGGGGCTCTGCCCCAAGCCCTGCCAGAGGCGCCGCCTCTGGACTCTGCCAAAGGGTTGTGAACCCTTTGGAATCCCTTTCATAAGTTTAGCTGAGTTTATGTGATAAGAAGAAACTCCCCGATACCTGTCCGTATCGGGGAGTGATTTTATATTCGTATGTGCACGTTAAGCGGAAATATTCCACTTAGCTAAAAATCACTTTTCAGCGAGCTTTGTGAGGTAAGCGTAACGATTTGCTGCAGTTTCCTCAGCCTTCTCAAAGAGCTCCTTAGCACGATCTGGGAACGAACGTGTGAGTGCGCTGTAACGAGCCTCGTTCATGATGAATTCCTGATATGATTCTGTTGGAGCCTTGGAATCGAGCTGGAATGGGTTCTTGCCCTCAGCAGCCAGACGAGGATCATAACGGAAGTTGTTCCAGTAGCCGCACTTAACAGCCTTTTCCATCTCAGCCTGACAGTTAGTCATACCGCCCTTGATGGAGTGCATCTCACAAGGAGCATAGCCGATGATGAGTGATGGTCCCGGATAAGCCTCAGCTTCCTTGATTGCCTTGAGTGTCTGGTTCATATCAGCACCCATAGCGATCTGTGCTACATAGATGTAGCCATAGCTCATAGCAATATCAGCAAGGCGCTTCTTAGCGATTGCCTTACCTGCTGCTGCGAACTGTGCTACCTGACCGATGTTAGATGACTTGGAAGCCTGTCCGCCTGTATTTGAGTAAACCTCAGTATCGAATACCATGATGTTTACATCTTCGCCTGTAGCGAGAACGTGGTCAAGACCGCCGAAACCGATATCATAAGCCCAGCCGTCGCCGCCGAAGATCCATACGGACTTCTTGGAGAGGTAGTTCTTGTTCTCAAGGATATCTGTCTTCTTATCGCACTGGCAGTCGCACTTCTCGAGCTCAGCAACGAGTGCAGCAGTTGCAGCTGTATTCTTAGCACCGTCGTTAACAGTTGCGAGATACTCATCAGCAGCAGCCTTAATTTCAGCAGATGCCTTGTCGCTTGCAGCGATTTCCTTAACTTCTTCAATGAGTCTCTCACGGATTGCCTTCTGACCGAGATACATACCGAGACCGTGCTCAGCGTTGTCCTCGAACAGTGAGTTTGCCCATGCAGGACCGTGGCCGTTTGCATCAACAGTGTATGGTGATGTTGCAGCAGGACCGCCCCAGATTGAAGAACATCCTGTTGCGTTGGAAATATACATTCTTGAACCGAAGAGCTGTGTGATAAGTCTTGCATATGAAGTCTCAGCACAGCCTGCGCATGAACCTGAGAATTCAAGCAGAGGCTTCTTGTACTGGCTGGAGATAACAGTAGCGTCTGTTGCTACATCTGTCTTCTCTGTAACATTTGCAACACAGTAATCGAATACTGCCTGCTGTGACTCCTGTGACTCTCTTGGAACCATCTTAAGTGACTTAGTAGGACATACACCGATACATACGCCGCAGCCCATGCAGTCCATAGCGGAAACAGCAAGAGTGTACTTATAGTCGCTCTTTACGATAGGCTTTGGAGCGATCTTGATGTTCTCAGGAGCAGCAGCTGCTTCAGCTTCTGTGAGAGCGAAAGGACGGATAGTTGCGTGAGGACATACAAATGAACACTTGTTACACTTTGCACAAGTATCCTGATTCCACTCAGGAACCATAACTGCAACTCCACGCTTCTCGTATGCAGAAGCACCCTGCTCGAATGTACCGTCAACGTGATCTGCGAATGCAGAAACAGGGAGAGTATCGCCGAGCATCTTGCCAACAGGGTTCATGATGCCGTCAACCATCTTAACGAGCTTCTCTGCGCCCTCGAGCTTAGCAGGTGTGGAATTATCAACAGCGTTTGCCCACTCAGCAGGAACATCGACCTTGACATAAGCATTTGCGCCTGCGTCGATAGCCTTTTCGTTCATCTGAACGATCTCGATACCCTTCTTCATGAACTTCTGAGCCTTCTCCTTCATGTAGCCGATTGCCTCAGCCTCAGGAAGAACCTTTGAAAGTGAGAAGAATGCAGACTGGAGAATGGTGTTTGTACGCTTGCCAAGACCGATCTCTTGTGCAAGGTCTATTGCGTTAACCAGATAGAGCTGGATGTTGTTCTTTGCGATATACTGCTTTGTATCAGCTGTGAGGTGCTGATCGAGCTCCTCAGGCTTCCACTGGCAGTTGATGAGGAATACACCGCCGGGCTTTACGTCGTTGACCATCTTGTA
>CACZEJ010000036.1 GCA_902780115.1 Ruminococcus flavefaciens
AAAGGGCAGGGAGGGCGTTTCCACGGCAGAAGCCTACGGAAATATAGACAGCCTTGCTGCTCCTCAGCACCCTGAGACCAAGAAGCTTACGGAAGCTATAATATCTGCTCCCGATACTGCGTTCTGCTTTTTCGGCAATCTCTTTGAGCAGGCTGTGAAGCTTTGTGAGGTCGATGAGATAAAGTCGTCGATGCTTAAAAACGGAGCACTTAGCGCAGTGATGACAGGCAGCGGCTCAGCGGTGTTCGGACTGTTCACAGACCGCGTTACAGCTGAGAAGTGCGCAGAGAAGCTGAAAGTCACAGGATTTTTCGCAGCAGTATGCGGGACTGTTCCCGAGAGCTTTATCGTTATCTGACCTTGGAAGGAGAGGTAAAATATGTGTCTTATCTGCGATAGGATAGAAATGATAAAAAAGGGCGAAAACCCGTATTTCGTCAAGGAACTGGCAACTGGCTACGTGGTCATCGGCGATAATCAGCACTTTTATGGCTACACGCTTTTCCTTTACAAGCACCACGGCAACAAGACTGAGCTTTTTCACCTTGATATGGCTGAGAGAACAAAGTTCTGTCAGGAGATGACTATAGTCGCGGAGGCGGCTTCAAGGGCTTTCGGTGCTGAGAAGATGAACTATGAGCTTCTCGGCATGGGTGATGCTCATCTCCACTGGCACCTGTATCCGCGCAGAAGCGGCGATATAGACGGCTACGGCAACAAGGGCAAAGGTCCTGTGTGGTGGTATCCCATGGAGAAGATGTATTCGGACGATAATCGTCCCTCAGCGGAAAAGCTTGAAGAAATGAAAAAGGCTCTTCTTGCGGAGCTGGAAAAGCTTGGCGTATAATATATAACAAAGGGGCGGAGCATATCCGCCCTTTTTGCATCGTGACGCTTATTTATATGATTCGCCGAAACTCTCAACTACTTACTTATCGGGCAGATAATATCCGCCCCTACAGGGCTAACGGCTTTTATCTCTCCTTCCCATTTCAATTTGCAGTAAGCTTCGGCAATGTTTTGCTATTCACTAAAATAATTACTTACTAATAGCTTTTTGCTAAATAAAAATTGTAGCATTTTGATGAAATTTAACAAAATCTATTGACAAGGTAAATTCATTCAGTTATAATTATGATATAAATCGCAGAGAAGTTCGATTTTATACTTATGCTGAAAGGTGTTGAAAAATATCATGGGAAAATTTATAATCAAGGCTGCCAAAACAGGTTTTACATTCAGTCTTAAAGCAGGAAATGGTGAAGTTATCGCCACCGGCGGAGAGGTATACAATACTCTTGCAAGTGTAAAAAAAGGCATTGAAAGCGTGTCAAAGAATGCTCCCACGGCTAATCTGGAAGATCAGACAGTTGAAGGATTTCAGACTGAGTCAAATCCTAAGTTTGAAATATACAAGGACAAATCGGGAGAATTCAGGTTCCGCCTTAAAGCAAAGAACGGTGAGCCTATCGCTGTGAGCGAGGGATATGTCAAGAAGGACAGCTGCAAGAAGGGTATCGCAAGCGTTCGCAAGAACTCTGTAGATGCTCCTGTTATCGAGCCTGAGCCCGAGAAAAACTGAGAATATGGCTGCCGCTGATGCGGCAGTCTTTTTTTGTTTCGGCTACTTGACAATCTCTGCCGCTGTAGTATATAATATATGTGTCAGTGGGCTTTCAGCGTGTTAGCAGCGCTGTGAGTTCGGTATGCTGACGGTTTACTGCTCTCTCCCGTGAGTCACCTGAGATGGGAGCATTATTATGAGATTTTCAAAAATGCATGGCATCGGCAATGACTATATCTACGTGAACTGCTTTGAGGAGACCGTGAATGAGCCCGAAAAGGTATCGGTTGTTCTCAGCGACAGACACAAAGGCATTGGCGGTGACGGGCTTGTGCTCATTATGCCCTCGGATAAGGCTGATTTCCGCATGAGGATATTCAATGCGGACGGCTCTGAGGCGATGATGTGCGGCAATGCTACGCGCTGCATCGGCAAATACGTCTATGATATGGGGCTTACCGATAAGACAAATATCACTCTTGAGACAAATTCAGGCATAAAATATCTTACGCTTTATCTGAAGGACAATAAGGTCGACCTTGTTACTGTGGATATGGGCAAGGCTATACTTTTCCCGAAGGATATCCCTGTAAACAGCGATCTCGAACGCTTCGTGAGCCAGCCTGTTGAAGTTTGCGGAAAAACGTGGGACATCACCTGCGTATCCATGGGAAATCCCCATGCAGTCATCTTCACAGAGGACGTGGCGGAGCTCGACCTTGAAAAGATAGGTCCGCATTTCGAGAACCACAGCCTTTTCCCTAACCGTGTGAATACGGAATTCGCCGAGGTCATCGACGACCATACGCTCAATATGCGCGTCTGGGAGCGCGGAAGCGGTGAGACCTTCGCCTGCGGTACGGGTACCTGCGCTACAGTGGTAGCGGCAGTTCTCAACGGTATCTGCAAGCAGGACGAGGAGGTACTTGTCCATCTGCGCGGCGGAGACCTGCGCATAACCTATAAGTCGGACGGAACTGTCCTTATGACGGGTCCTGCCGAGTACGTTTTCGAGGGAAATGTTTCCGATGAATTTATCAATAAAGCAAAGGAGAATGTTGTATGCCGCAGCTGAATGAAAACTTTCTCAAACTTGAGAAAAACTACCTTTTTATAAATATCGCAAAGAAAATAGCAGCTTTCAAGGAGGCACACCCCGAGGCTGATATCATTAGAATGGGTATCGGTGACGTTACTCTGCCTATAGCTCCTGTTGTCATCGAAGCCATGAAGAAGGGCTGCGACGAAATGGGCGTTAAGGAGACCTTCAAGGGCTATGAGGACAGCGGTGCGGGCTATGATTTCCTGCGTGAGGCTGTTTCGGGCTATTATAAGAGCTTCGGCGCAGATGTTGCTCCGAACGAGATAAGAATAAACGACGGCGCAAAGTCGGACTGCGGAAATATCGTGGATATTTTCGGCGACGGCAATACTATCCTCGTTACAGACCCTGCTTACCCTGTATATGTTGACTCCAACCTTATGAGCGGCAGAAAGATCATCTATGCCGATTCCAACGAGAGCAACGGCTTCGCAGCTATGCCCGATGATTCGGTACACGCTGATATCATCTACCTCTGCTCGCCGAATAACCCTACAGGCTCGGTTTATACCCGCGATCAGCTGAAGCAGTGGATAGACTACGCTAAGAAGAACGACGCTGTTATCATCTATGATTCGGCTTATGAGGCATTTATCACAGACCCCGACGTGCCAAGGAGCATTTTCTGCATCGAGGGCGCTAAGGAGTGCTGTATCGAAATGTGCTCGCTGTCAAAGACAGCAGGCTTCACAGGTATGAGATGCGGTTATACCGTTATTCCCGATGACCTGAAGGTAACTGCAAGCGATGGAACTGTTGTGTCTGTTTCTCAGATATGGGGAAGAAGACAGGGAAGCAAGTTCAACGGCGTTTCCTACCCCGTTCAGTGTGCAGCAGCAGCTGTATTTACTGAGGAGGGCTTGAAGCAGGTCCACGAGAATATTGCTTACTATCAGGAGAACGCACGTATAATCTCCGAGACTATGACAAAGCTGGGCGTTAAGTTCACAGGCGGCGTAAATTCGCCTTATATCTGGTTCAAGTGCCCGAAGGATATGAAGAGCTGGGACTTCTTCGATCTTATGTTGGAGAAGATAGCTGTTGTGGGAACTCCCGGAGCAGGCTTCGGCAAGAACGGCGAGGGCTGGTTCAGACTGACCTCATTCGGCGACAGACAGCGCACTATCGAAGCAATGGAGCGCTTCTCTGAGCTCGTTAAGAATATGTAATAACGAAAAGGGCGGATAACCGCCCTTTTTTGCTGCGGCAGATGCGCAGGGGCATCATTTATGTGTTGTTTGTTTTGCGTATAATGTAATATGAAAATATCCGTCGGACGAACATTGTTTGTCCCGTTTTTTGCACCAAATTTGTGACCGACGGTCTTTAATTCACAAAAATCTATTGACAGAACGCCTGAAATATTATATAATAATTATGTTGTATTTATTTGCATAATATTACTTTGGCAGTATATGCAGCTTTGTTTTACATCATTCACCGCAAAGGACCATATATAAAGAAATTCCCTGCGGTTTTAAATATGATAACGGAACAAATCTTGGACGGTTGATGAAACGTCCGTCTATTTTTTGCGAGTCGGATATTGTTCGGCTCTTGATCTATATATTTAAATGAATAAAATAATGCGGCATTTACCGCCTTTCAGTAATAATTAAAACTATGATACAAACTGTTGATTATTTTTACGAAAAGGAGGTAATGCACTGTATGAACCCGGGTCTGGCTATCGCTCTTATCCTCATTGCACTTGCTGTTGGTGTTGGTGTTGGATATGCTCTCTTCTATAAAAAGGGTGTAGAAGCGGGCGTTGAGAAGCGCAAACGTGACGCAGAGGCTATAGTTGGCTCTGCCGAACAGCAGGCTGAACGTATTGTCGAAGATGCTGAAAAAGATGCCGACAATAAGAAGAAAAGCGCTCTTATAGAGGCTAAGGACGAAATACATAAGCTCCGCACCGAAGCGGATAAAGAGATCAAGGATCGCAGAGCAGAGCTGTCACGTCAGGAAAGACGTATGCAGCAGAAAGAAGAAAACTTAGACAAGAAAACTGATAATCTTGAGAAAAAAGAGGAAACACTCAATCAGAAGATCAAAACAGCTGACGAAAAACTGAAGGAAGCGGATTCTATAAAGAAAAGTCAGATGGATATTCTGGAACGTATTTCCGAATTTACCAAGGATCAGGCTAAGGAGTACATCATATCAAAGCTTGAAGACGACCTCGTTCATGAGAAGGCTGTAAAGGTTGCAGCTTACGAACAGATGATAAAGGACGAATGTCAGGAGAAGGCAAGAAGCTATATCTCACTGGCTATCGCTAAGGTTGCTGCGGATCAGGTATCCGAGGCAGCTGTATCAGTCGTTCCGCTCCCTAATGACGAAATGAAGGGACGTATCATCGGTCGTGAGGGACGCAACATCAGGACCCTCGAAACTCTCACGGGTGTTGATCTTATCATCGACGATACCCCTGAGGCTATTACCATATCCTGTTTCGACCAGATCAGACGTGAAGTCGCAAGGATCGCCCTCGAGAAGCTCATCTCGGACGGCCGTATCCACCCGACACGCATCGAGGAAATGGTCGAGAAGGCTCGCCGGGAGGTTGAGTACCGCATCAAGCAGGAGGGTGAACGCGCTGTCATCGAGACTAACGTTCACGGTATAAATCACGAGCTCATCAAGCTCATCGGACGACTCAAGTTCCGTACAAGCTACAGACAAAATGTACTCGACCACTCAATTGAGGTCGCAAAGCTCTGCGGAGTTCTTGCTTCAGAGCTTGGCGTTGACGCAAATATTGCAAGACGTGCAGGACTTCTTCACGATATCGGTAAGGCTCTTACCTCCGAGATCGAAGGTTCACACGTTCAGATAGGCGTTGATGTTTGTAAAAAATACAACGAAAATCCTGTTATTATCCACGCTGTTGAGGCTCACCACAACGATGTCGAGCCTAAAACAGTCATTGCCTGCATCGTTCAGGCAGCCGACGCTATCTCCGCTGCAAGACCTGCCGCAAGAAGCGAGAATTACGAAAGCTACATCAAGCGTCTTCAGAAGCTTGAGGAGATCTGCAACTCCTACGAAGGCGTTGAAAAGTGCTTCGCAGTTCAGGCGGGACGTGAAGTCAGGATCATGGTCGTACCAGAGGTCATCAACGATGAGAAAATGGTTCTCGTTGCAAGACAGATCGCTCAGCAGATCGAGTCTGAGATGGATTACCCCGGTCAGATCAAGGTCAACCTCATTCGTGAGAGCAGAGTTTCTGACTACGCTAAATAAGCAGCTATTGCGGAGCGTCAGAGTTACCGCAGATCGTTCGGCTGTCGGGCAGTATGCTCGACAGCCGTCTTTTATTTCACTGTGAAGACATAGGGGAGATCTTTCCTGTGCCTTCAGAACGAAATAAGGGGTATATGCTTACCATTATTATAAAGGAGGCATTTTTATGAAAATGAAAACATTTTTCAGCGTTCTGACTTCGGCTGCTGCGGCAGCTGTAATGGCTGTTTCCATCAGTGCGGGAGCTGCATGGAAAAAAGTTGACAGACTGGGAGATCTTAACAGCGACGGAGTTGTGAGCGTTTCTGACCTTGTAATGCTTGCAAAGCATCTCCACGGAACGCAGAAGCTGTCTTCAAACAGTTTGTATAATATAGGGAATTCATATTACGATATTGACAGAAAGGGCGACCTTAACTCGCTCAGCGGCAGCCTTTCAAGGAGCGGAAACGGAAAGATCCAAAAGGCTGACATAAATCAGGACGGCGCGATAGATGTGTTTGACATGGTTGAACTGAGAAAAAGCGTCATATCAGGTTCGGCAGGCGCAGTAAGCGGAGTTGTCTACCGCTGGTACGACGAAACAACTACCGCGACCACAACAACTGTTACAACTACAACTACGACCACTACTCAGCCAAAACAGGACTTCATTACTCCGCCCGTAAAGGATATGTACGGTTCTCTCCCGTCACAGGGCGAGCCGAATCTGCTCATATTCTACGTGGACTTCCCCGACTGCAAGTTCAGCTATGAGCCGACTACTGACCGCATCGAGGAGATATCCTTCGGCGCTGAGAATAAGGATTCAAAGATGTATCCATTCGAGAGCTTCACTGCTTTTTATTCAAGAGCTTCCAAGGGCGCTATGAAGCTCGGCGGAAAGGCTTACAGATATACTGCCAAGGAAAGCATCGTGAACTATCAGGGCGATGTATATAAGTCAAAATTCACCACCGAGGTCATCAAGAATATGAACAGCGTGGTGGACTACAGCAAGTTCGATGCCAACGGCGACAAGGTCGTCGATGCAATATTGTTCTGCGTTCCTACGGGCTCTGACGAAAACGACTGGTGGCCCTGCGCAGGAGAGTACTACGGCGAGGCGTGGCTGAAGGTGGACGGTATGTCCATAGGTCACGTTATTACGGGAAATGCCGCTATAGTCTCGGACAGCGACTATACGAACTTCACCTCGACATATCTGCATGAAATGGGACATTGTATGGGACTTCCCGATTATTACCTGTATAATGTGGACGACTATGAGGGTATGCACGGTTCGGCAGGCTATGACCTTATGGACGAGGCTTATTCGGACTTCAGCTCTGTATCGAAGCTCATGCTCGGCTGGTACAGAAAGGATCAGATACAGGTCTATGACCGCTCAAAGGGTACTCAGACCTTTACTCTTACCAACGGACAGACCGATGAGGGCAACTGCCTTATAATCCCTTACGGCGATCTGGACAGCAATTATAAGTCGGAATACTTCATTCTTGAGTATACCACCCTTGACGGCGATAACAGTCAGGTCAAGAAGCATTTCTGGTGGAGACCTACGGGCAGCGGTGTAAGGCTGCTCCATGTAAATACTACAGAAGCCGATGACGGCTGGCGGAAGTATTTCCTGTACGAGAGCGGCAACGATGATGCTACCAATAAAAATGCGGGCAAGCGCTATGTCAGACTTGTCAATGACGGCGATAAGGATAATCTCCTCAGAACGGGAAGTGTTGTTGACAACAGCGTCAGCGGATTCGCATGGTACGACAGCAGCGGCGGTCAGACCATAGACCCGGGTATCATCATTACTGTAGGCGAAAAGGTCGGCGATACCTATACAGTAACTATTTCACCCAAAAATTAATACTGCATCAAATGCAGGAAGGAAAGATAACTGAATGGCAAAGACTATATTTAATTCAACAGAAAAATCGAACTTTATCCTGAATATGACAGAAGAACAGTATTCAAAGCTGACTTCACGCGCTCTTGTTGCTGCAATGCTGTGCGTACCGTTGTTCACTCTCGTTCCCGAGATATCCTATGAGGTGAAAGGCGAGTCGTCATATGCTGTTTCGGCAGGAGGACTTGCGGTTGGCGGCGTTATCGCAATAATATTCGCGTTTATCGCAATGATGAAGAAGTATATCAAAAAATCGGCGCTTTTCCCTGTATGTGCTATGGGAGCTATGGTCATCTGGGGCTTTGTCTCGATGATGAACAGCTATGATATCCAGATATCGACTTACGGATATACAGAGCGCGGTGAGGGACTTCTTGCGATACTGTTCTACTTCGGATTCTTTACGGCAGCTGCGGCGCTGAAGCGCGAAACAGCTGTAAAAACTGTCCTGAATGGTATAGTCGGCGTAGGACTTCTCAACAGCACGGTCGCACTGGTGCAGGTATTCACAGGTAAATTCTCGCACTACTACCGCCTTTCAATGGACGAAGAAGATGTGGCAAATGCAGCTTCGGGACTTTCGATGTCTCCGCTTTTCCTTGCGATGCTGCTGACTGTCGCAATGACAGCTGCTGTCATCGGCTTTGCAGGCAGTGACAACAAGAAGAACAGGATAATTTATCTTTGCTCGGCAGTACTCTTTGCTTTTGTAACAATGTTTACGTATTCATTCATCGGCATCTGCGGACTTGCTTTCACTGTTTTAGCAGCTGCTGCGGCTGTATTCAAGCTGAAAGCTCCTAAGATACGTCTTTTGTCCGTACCTGCTGTTGCAGCTGCGGCACTGATCGCATTTGCTGTAGTAAATGCAGGCGCTGTAGGCGATATAAGCTCCTACAAACTTCGTGACGGAAGGATACTCTGGTGGGCAGACAGCTACATGAGAGCTGATGCAAGCGGCGATTTCGATGCAGATATAGTCGATATCGACAACACTCTTGATGTATACCTTTATCTTAATGAGAAGACCATGAACATTATACAGCGTTTCCCGATGACAGGAACAGGTCCCGAACAGCTGGTGTTCCCTCAACTCAAAACCGACGGCGGTCTTGGAGAAGAGGCAGGCATCAATGATATCATACGCCTGAACAAGGGCACATTTGATAAGGTGTACAATGAGTACCTCTACACAGCTGCCACAAGAGGCATACCTTCACTTATCGCAATGATAATGGTGCTTCTTCCTGCTCTGTTTATCGGACGCAAGAACAGCCGCAGAAGGAATACAAGCGAAGCCTTCGCAATAGCTGTTATGGCTCTCGGCGGAGTGCTGCTGTACTTCATCGGCTGCAGCAGTATCGCATTCGCACCTGTATTCTGGGTTGTCGCAGGAGCTGCCTGTGCTGACGTGGAAGAGGTCAAGGCAAAGAAAAACGAAAAGAAGACCTCATCAAAGAAAAAATGACCAAAAAGCCTGAGAGATATTCTCTCAGGCTTTACTTTTGCTATATACAGGGATTTTGATGCAATTTGTAAGTGCAGACTAACAAAAAGATATTGATTTTTTGCACAGATATGGTAAAATAAAAATACGAGGAGCACGGCTCCCGAATAACACGGAGGTGTACAAATATGGCATATATTATTTCTGATGATTGTGTAAGCTGCGGCGCTTGTGCTGGAGAGTGCCCTGTAGGCGCTATTTCCGAGGGCGATGGCAAGTACGTTATCGACGCAGACGCTTGCGTTGAGTGCGGTGCTTGTGCAGGCGTATGTCCTGTTGGCGCTCCTAACGCTGAGTAATCAAAAAAAGCAGATAAGCAGTTCCATAGAGGAACTGCTTATTTTTTTGCCTTGTATCACTCGCAGCAGCCTGAACGCTTTACGAATGAATTGCAGTCGGTACATTCGGGTACAGTGGGGTTCGGCTCGTGTGTACCTACAGATATACAGTCAAGGGAGCAGTAGTTCTCGGATACAAGATTGTGCCTGCACTGGGATACATCGCACTTGATGCATTTGTTTTTCTTCTGTTCTTCCATGTTAACATCTCCGTTTCGTTTATTGGTCCGTTGAGGACATAGTTATTATTGACAAAGATTTGTGAATTATTCATGTTGGAATTATTACAGCATGAAAACAAATCGCAAGATATATTGACATTTCAAAATGTTTGTGATAATATTGTCGTAAGGGGTCAAAGGATCCTGAATGATATATTAATTAGGAGGGGATCATTATGTATGAGAATGATCAGAACAATTCAGGACTGAACAATCAGTTCGATGGAATGAGCGTTTCAGGCGTAGAAAATGTGACCAAGAAGGGCAAAGGCAAGAAGGCTGCACTGATCGGGGGTATTTCGGCAGCAGTCATCGTTGGCGGATCGGCAGCAGCTTACGGCTTATCCGATACAGTAAAGAATCAGGTAAAGCTCCGCATGAGCAAGCCTGAGAAGTACTATGCATGGGTCACAGAAAAGAATTCTGAAACACTGGGCAAGCTCCTCAGCGAAAGCTATAAGAAAGAGCTTGATAAGTACGAAAAAGGCGAAAACGTAAAGTTTAAATTCTCATATGCACCAACTGAAGACGCAAAGGAGAAGTTCCTTGAATATACTATAGGCGAGGATTACGAAAGCGAAGCTGATGAAGATGAGAAGAATCTTATCGACATCGTAAAGAAGCACGATGAATACGCACTTGCATCAGACGTATCCTTCAAGAAGGGCGTTGTGAACAGCAATTTCGGTCTTGATCTCAGCGGCGACCGCTTCCTTAGTTTTGAGTCCGCATTTGATATGAACGATATTGACGTGTTCTTCCGCGTTCCCGAGCTTAAAAAGCAGTGGATCGGTCTGAATGTCGATGTTGAGGAGGCTGCTTCCGAGATCGGTATGGGTTCATTAATGGATACATACAAAGATATCGTCAAGGATCCTGCTTCTTACCTCTCTCCCGAGGATCTTGAAACAGAGGTCAACAGATACGTAAATGTATGGGGCAGCTTTGCAGACAGCGTAAGAGTCGAGAAGAAGGAAAAGGTTGAGATCTGCGATATCGAAGTTGATTATACAGTTGCAACAATAGAGATGACTGAGAAGGACGTTGCTCAGCTCGGTCTTGATATGCTGAAGGAGCTCCGCGACGACAAGTATGTCAAGAATCTTGTAACAGATAAGCTCGATGTTGTTGAGGAAGACGAGTACAAGGAAACTATCGACAGCCTTATCGACCGTGCAAAGTCAAGTATCGAGGACGGCGACCTTGACGACGAGGAGACATTCTTCACAATTGATACTTATATCGACTTCACAGGTACAGTAAGAGGTCTCAAGTTCACAAACGACGTTGACGAGTCATTCTTCATGGCTATCGGCAAGGACGGCGACGATATAAGAGCTGAGGTTACATTCACAGAAGACGGCGAAGAAGTTATGTCTGCTAAGCTCAATGCTGTTGAAGACAGCAAGAAGTATACAGGCGACATTGTATTCACATCTGAAGACTCTGACGACGAAGTTAAGGTAGAGTTTGAAGACTTTAAGCTTGAGAGCGATGACAAGTTATATTTCAGCGGCGATTTTGTTATAAATGTTCCTGATGTTGATCCTATCAAGATCTCATGCAAGTCAAACGGCAAGAAGCAGGAGATCTCTTATGAGCTCAAGATTGATGACGTTGACTACGGCAAGCTTGCTTTAGAGTATTCTGCTGACAACGACGTAAATGTTGAGATACCTGACAAGAACGATGCTTATATGGTAAACTCTGATGATATCGACGATTTTGAGCTTGAGAAATACGTTACAAAGGACGAGTTCAGCAAGTTCTCAAAGGATCTTATCGAGAAGCTCGGCTTCACAGGCGATACTGCTGAAGATCTTGCTAAGGAAATGACAGATGAGCTCTTTGACACAGTTGACGACAGCTTAGGCGGCGATGACTATGACTGGGACGACGACTTCGATTGGGACGATTATGATTTTGACGATGACGATTACAGCACAGCTTCCAAGGACAAGAAGCAGGCTACAACATCAGCATATGACGACGATTACAGCTTCGACGACTTTGACTGGAGCAGCCTGAAGTATGAGGACTACAAGGACTTCATGACAAAGGAAGAATTCGATGAATTCGTCAAGGAAATGCAGGAATACACAGAAGAAGCTAAGAAGGCTTCGTAATAGCATGATTATAAAAACTAACTCGGGAACAGGATATGTTCCCGAGTTTTTTATTAGAATATGGATCCGTCGGAGGAACTTTTCCGACAAGCTGAAAAGAGCGCACATTGTGCGCTCTTTTGCTGTTTATCAGTAGTAAAAGTCATGCTGTTTTTTGTTGATACGGTATAATATAGTAAGTACAGCTCCTAATATAAAGAAAAGTATTCCAATTACAGAAAATCCGCCATGTTCTTCGGTATTATCATTGATGTAGTAGCTGTTCGGGTTATTGGGATCGTAGTGAATAGTCACTATTTCTCCTTTTGTATATTGAGTTGCATGATTGGAATATGAAATCGTCTGATCGGAAATAGTTTCTTTTTTGAAAACGTTATCGGTTTCCACTGATATATATGTGGTGATAGTATAGGATTCTCTATTGTCTTCGCTTTTCATTGATCTATATCTTCTATCAACATCTACTTTGGTGACAATACCGTTAACTTCGGCAGTGCATTTTTCTATTTTTTCAGTGAGTCCTGAAAACTCACAAAAGATATGATAAATGCAAGCGCAGAGATCATAAAAGCTGCTGCGATATGGTATATTTTTATTTTAGAAGCAAAACCGCTCCAAAAACTATCTTCATTCATTATTTCTCTGACAATCCTTTCAGCTTTGTGAGTATCACATTGGCTGCATCGAATTTGCTCATGAGTTCGAGCTCCTCATCGCCGTCTTTGGTTATCATGGTGATGATATTGGTATCGGTGCCGAAGCCCGAACCGGCCTTGCGGAGAGAGTTTGCGCATATCATAGCCGCAGATAACCTGTCCTTCGCGGCGGTTCTCGCCGATATATTTGAGGATATCGGTGGTACGCTTCAAAGGTATGCTCATATCGTCGTCTGACTTCTTTATCTTGCTGTCGGCAGTAGTAACGGGAGTATAATCCGCAACAGCGGCAGCTTTGATGATGATATCAGTCTCGCTGAGGCGTTCCTTTACTGCGTTGAACATATCCTCGGCAGACTTTACGGGAACGACATTCACGAACATCGGCGGCTCAACATCGGTATGAGCTGCTACCACAGTTACATCGGCACCGCGGAGCATAGCAGCTCTTGCAAGTGCGAAGCCCATTTTGCCGCTGGAATGGTTTGTGATAAAGCGGACGGGGTCAATGCTCTCACGGGTAGCGCCTGCGGTAACGAGTATACGTTTGCCTGCAAGGTCTTTCTCGAAAGCAGCCTCACGAACGATGTACTCCAGCAGAGTTTCCTCGTCGGGGAGCTTTCCGTCACCGATATCGCGGTTAGCGAGCATTCCGCGGACAGGCTCAACTATCTCGTAGCCGAATTTTTTCAGCTTCTCGATGTTGTCCTGAACGATAGGGTTGTGGAACATATTATGGTTCATGGCAGGTGCGATTATCTTCTTGCAGGTACACGCCATGACAGTAGTTGTGAGCATATCGTCCGCGATACCGTTTGCTATCTTGCCGATAACATTTGCGGAGGCAGGCGCTATCATGACAACATCTGCCTTTTTAGCGATAGATACGTGTTCAACGCTGTACTCGAAATTGCGGTCGAAGGTGTCGATAAGGCACTTATGCTGAGTAAGGGTCTCGAATGTGAGCGGATGAACGAAGTTAAGTGAATTCGGGGTCATTGCAACATGAACATCTGCACCCAGCTTTGTGAGCATACGTGCGAGGTTGCATATCTTGTATACGGCAATAGAGCCGCTGACTCCGAGCAATACGGTTTTTCCTTTAAGCATGGCGAACTCCTCAGATGTGTAATTCATTAGCGCACTCCTCGCCCTTATGGCAGGCGATGAGATTGTTTACTGTTGTCTCGGCGATGTTGCTGAGAGCTTCTTCGGTGAGGAAAGCCTGGTGTGAAGTTACGATGACGTTCGGCATCGAGATAAGGCGTGCAAGGGTATCATCAGCGATGATATGTCCTGAGAAATCCTGGAAGAACACGTCTGCTTCTTCTTCGTATACATCGAGGCAGGCAGCGCCTATTTTACGCGCCTTTATGCCTTCGAGCAGAGCTTCTGCGTCGATAAGAGCGCCTCTTGAAGTATTTATAATGACAACGCCCTTTTTGAGCTTTTCCACTGAATTTGCGTCTATCATATGATAGCTCTCATCTGTGAGAGGACAGTGGAACGAGATGATGTCGCTGCGGCTGAAAAGCTCGTCGAGTTCAACATATTCTATGTTGCTGCCTTTTGCAGGGAATTTATCGTATGCAATGATGTTCATACCGAAGCCGCGGCATATATTGATGAATATCCTGCCGATCCTTCCTGTTCCCACAACGCCCACGGTCTTGCCGTGAAGGTCGAAACCGATAAGACCGTTCAGCGAGAAGTTGAAGTCCCTTGTGCGGATATATCCCTTGTGGATACGGCGTATAGATGTAAGAAGGAGCGCCATAGCGTGTTCGGCAACAGCGTAAGGGGAGTACGCAGGAACGCTTACGACCCTGAGTTTGCCCATTGCATAGTTGATATCCACATTATTATAGCCTGCACAGCGCAGAGCCAGCACCTTTACACCAAGACCGCAAAGTCTGTCGATAACGGCTGCATTGACGGTATCATTTACGAAAACGCAGGCAGCCTCACAGTCCTTTGCGAGTTCGGCGGTGTCTTCGTTCAGCTTTGTCTCATAGAATTTGAAGCATATATCATTTTCCTTGCCGAATTTTTCAAAAGACGGCATATCATAAGGCTTAGTGTCGAAAAAAGCTACCTTCATGACGGAATATCCTCCTTTTTGAGCCTATGGCTCTCAGTCTTATTATGTGAAAAAATTCCGCGGATATCAGACTATTTTTGCGAATATTCCTGCCAGAGAAGCTATGTACGTCTTCTGGACAGTTTCGGCAGGTATTACCTCACCATTTATTTCAAGATCCATAGTTGCGCAGGCATTGGCTACGAGAGTAACGTCATAGCCGTGATCCATGGCAGCACGGACTGTTGTATCAACGCACATATGTGTCATCATGCCGCATACTATAAGCTTTTCAACGCCAAGACTGCGCAGGCAGTCATTGAGCTCTGTGCCGAGGAAACTGTTGGGGCAGTATTTTACGATAACTGTATCAGTTGGGAGCGGTTTTATGCGGTCTGAGATCTCACAGCCGTATGTACCCTCATTGAAGAATGGCTCGTGATCGGGATTTATATGTTTTACATATATAATGTGTCTTCCGATCTTGCGGCTCTCTTCAATAAGCTCGGCGATGTGGCTTTCGGCTTCACGAGCCTTATGCAGTTCGCAGGCGCCGCCTTCAAAGTAGTCGTTCTGTACGTCGATGATAATTAAAGCTTCTTTCATAATACATATCTCCATTTTGTGCGATCTGATAACTCCTCTTTTGTCAAGAAATACCCTAAGTTATCAGATATAAGAAAGTTTTTTTATTAAGTATACCACATTCAGTTATATATGTCAATCATTAAAGCTGTTGTCATTATAACGAAATATAAGGTGCAAAGCTAAGAAAAAATGTGACAGACTGCGAATTACAGGGAATGGATAACAGGCAGGAGAGTGAGTGTGTGACAGGCGTTTTTGTCCTTCTTTCCTATTATAATATAATAAAAAAGACAGACGAATGTGATCGCCTGTCTTTTTAATAGTATTCTTTTATGCCTGTGTGTAGATCTGACCGCCCTGAAGAGTCTTGCCCTTTGCTGCGAACATCTCAGAAATAGTTACGTTAGCGTAACCGTTCTGTGCGAGCCATGGGAGAACCTCTTCCATAGCAGCAGCTGTTGCTTCATAGTTCTCGTGGCAGAGTACGATCTTGCCTTCGAGCGAACCGTTCTGAGCAGCCTGCTTGATAGTATTTACGATCTGATCCTTTGAAGCGCCGTTCCAGTCCTGAGTGTCGATACCGCAGGAAATGAGCGGGATATCATAGAGCGCAGACTTTACCTGTCCGCCGCCGTCAAGGTAAGGAAGTCTCATGAGGTGTGACGGTTCAGCACCGATGATGCTTCTGAGCTTGCTGTTGCACTGCTCCCACTCGCTGCGTATCTGTGAAGCGCCGAGTGAACCAAGAGACTGGTGGGACTTAGTGTGGTTAGCAACTTCCATACCGTTCTGATATGCGAACTGTACCTGCTCGTTTGTCTGGATCCAGTCTCCTACATAGAAGAAAGTAGCAGACATATTATTCTTTATGAGAGAGTCCATTATCCTGTATGCAGGGGACTGTCTGCTTGTAGCTGATGCGCCGTCATCGAATGAGATAGCAACGAGCTTCTTGCCGCTGTTGCCCTGATTGTTGTTAGCGGGCTGAGCGTTATTGTTCCAGTCGTTCCAGCCGTTGTTCTGCTGCTGATTGTTCCACTGGTTGTTCTGCTGCGGCTGAGAGTTGTTGTTTCCGCCGCTGCCTTCGCTGATGGTGAGTTTTGTTACATTAGCCTTGCCGCTGCTCTCCCAGCCTTCGATGTTGAGTGCAACTTCTGTGAGGTTGCCGATGTTCCAGCCTGCTTCTTCCCAAGCCTTAAAATGGTCGGAAACTGTGATCGTACCTGATGTTCTCTTAGACTTGCGGACGCTGAAATACTGCTTGAAGGTACGTGTATCGCCGAGGATAGTAGGACCTGTGTGGTCGAGCTGGAAGATCTCATACTCAGCTCCGTCGATAGTAACGGTCTTGCTGCCGCCCTGAGCTGATGGGCACCAGTTTACCCAGTCCTCGATGATGTAGTATTCTACAAGGGGATCCTTCATCCAGCCGTATACGCACAGACGAGAGTTGCCCTGTGAGCTTGCAGAATAGTCAGCTGCGTAGTCCATAACGATAGGGCCGTACTGAGTTGCCTTTTTTGAAGCGTCATAATTTCTGCCGCGGCGAGCGAGGAAGTTTCCTGCATTGACCTGAGCGCTCCAATCTGTGCTGAATGTTCCGCCGCTTCCGAGAGTCATAGAGCCGCTTCCGCCTGTATTGTCGAGCCATATCTCGTAGCTGTAACCGTCAACATTATCATTGGCAAATCTGTTCTGACCGTTGCCGACTGTGAATGTCTGACCGCCTGCTATAGGAGCTGCATTATTATTCTGCTGGTTGTTCCAGTCGTTGTTCTGCTGCGGCTGCTGATTATTCCACTGGTTGTTCCAGTCATTGTTCTGCTGCGGCTGCTGATTATTCCACTGGTTATTCCAGTCGTTGTTCTGCTGCTGGTTGTTCCAGTTATTCCATGCATCGCTCTGATTCCAGTTGTTCTGGTCAGGAA
>CACZEJ010000037.1 GCA_902780115.1 Ruminococcus flavefaciens
AGGAGGAAAAAGGCTTTTAAAGCTTTTGTCCTCGCATAAAAGCAGACTTGAAGAAAAGAAGCTTGCTGCGGTCACTTCGGCAGGAGTATTTCCCGGGCTCACCGAGATAGTTACGAGATATGCTGCCGAAAAGTATTTTGATGAAGCTCTTGAAGCGAAGCTGTATTTTGCAGGCGAAGGAAAGCTTTCGTTCAACGCTCTGGCTGATATAGGAAGTGAGATCACCACAGGATCTGCCAACGGAAAAAGAAAGGAATTCATAAGAGACAAGTTCTTCTCCGAGATATCCGAAAACAGGTGCGGATATGAGCTTGATGTTGCGGAATTCAACAGAGCTTGTGACGAGCTTGAAATGGATAAGTACAGGTTCTATAACACATATCCTGACATAAAATTCCTCAACAAGCTCATGGAAGTCGCGGAATACGAGGAGAAAAACGACAGCGAAGGAAAAAAAGCCCGCCTGAAAGAATTGCAGCATTTTTATGATGAGCGCAGTGATGAGGAGCTCACATTCCTGAGGGCTGAGATAAAAGGCTACAAGGACGGCATTTTTACAAAGAAAAAAACATCATTCAAAGCCAAAAAGGAATGTAATGTTTTCACAGGCATAATTGCAGCACTTACTGCCGATCATGTTCTGGACAGCGGCAGGTCGGGAGCTTTACGTGCTGATGAGGCAGTTCAGCCGCAGCGTTTTTTGAATGATCTGAAAAAATATGGATTGAGTGAAATAGAGGTCGATACATGAAAGTAATAGTATGCGGTACAAGATTCGGACAATTTTACCTTGAAGCAATAAAAAGGCGAAGTGATGTATTTGAACTGGCAGGAATACTTGCAGGCGGAAGCGAGCGAAGCAGGAAATGCGCTGAGCATTACGGAGTTCCGCTTTACAGCAGTGTTGATGAGCTCCCGAATGATATAGAGCTTGCCTGCGTTGTGATAGGTTCGTCCGTTTTTGGAAAATCAGGAACAGACATTGCGAAAAAGCTTATTGAAAAGAAGATAAACGTTATACAGGAACAGCCTGTTCATCAGAATGACATACAGGATTGCTACAGACTTGCTGTGAAAAATAAGGTGATTTACAGTGTCGGAGATCTTTATGTATACATGGAGCAGATCAGTGCGATGATGAAAGCGGTCAAAACGTCACTGAGCCACTCAGAGGTGCTCATGGTCGAAATGACCTGCGCTTCACAGGTGCTTTTTCCTGCGATACATATACTCACTAAGATGCTTTCCGATTCCGGATATATCACATCTGTGGACATTCTCGGCAAAACAGGTCCTTTCTCGTCGGTGAACATCAGGATAGGCAGCATAATGGTATTGCTGAAGGTGTATAACCGAACAGACAGGCTCGCGGACGATCAGAATATGCTCCTCCTGCACAATATCACTGTGTGGACAGATCAGGGCAGCATCATATTATCTGACGATCATGGGGATATACTGTGGAAAAATCCTCTTGTCATGCCTGACAGAGATGATATCCCCCGCGGACTTGCAGATGATGCTCCTGAGGAGCTTGACAAGCTCCCGATAGAAAAGATCAAGGAAGGCAGCAGCTCTTCACTTGCGCGGCAGCTCTCGGAGCTATGGCCTGAAGCTGTGGGGAAGGAGCTCGCAGAGCTTGCGAAGATCATAAGAGGCGATATCCCGCGGCAGGAATATGACATTGGTATGCAGCAGCTCCTGATATGCGCAAATAAATGGAAAGCTGTGACCGATGCCATAGGTTATCCCGAATCGTCGGTATCTGAACCTGCACATAAGCTGTCACCGATCGAACTGAAAAAAGCGGTACTTGCCGATAATGCTCCTACGAAGGCTGATATCGAGGAAGCTCTTGAAAAGATGGACATTGCCTGCCTGGAGACCATGATGTGGGCGTACTCGTCCAAAGGCTTGTTTGCAGATAAGAATATCGGGCACAGCAAAGATGAGATATGCAAGAAGTCGGGAGCATTGGAGCAGCACTACAAGCTTATGACAGAAATTACCGTAAGGCATGGCGTGAGGCTGAATTCTACTGGGAGCAGTACCTCGGACCTGTTTCGGTATACGAATATTTCCGCGACAATGCCGAGAAGATACACAGCCTTATGGACGGCAATCAGCTGCCGACGCTTCTTCTGTTCAAGGAAGGAAGTATGCAGCTTGCAAATGATCTTTATATGGAGACCACAGTTGCAAAGTATATGAACAGCAGTGCTGCGGAAAATCTCAGGCAGTGGCTCGGTGAATACAGAGCAGATAAGCTGAGGATACTTGAACTTGGTGCAGGTACAGGTGCAACAACTCACAGCATACTCAGGGAGCTTGAAAGCGCAGGCGATAAGGAGTACGTCTTTACTGATCTGTCGCAGTATTTCCTTGGTCAGGCAAAGAATACATTTTCTGAGCATGATTTTATAAGGTATGAGATATTTGACATTGACAAGCGTTTCGATGAGCAGGGAGCAGGGGCAGAGAGCTTTGATGCAATAATCGCCATCGGCGTTATAAATAATGCAAAGGATACCTATAAGACCATGAAGGATATCATAGATGCTCTTAAAGAAGGCGGAATTTTCCTTATGGTCGAAGCTGTAAGGGAATCGCTGGAGATAATGATATCACAGTCGTTCATGATGACAGCTCCCGAAGATGTACGCGATGAAAAAGGACAGGTATTCTACACTCAGAGCGACTGGGAAGAACTGTTCAACAGATTTGACAATATAACGTGGAAAGCGATACCTGATGCTGATGCTCCGCAGTCGGCACTTGGACAGGCATTGTTTGTGATAAGAAAGGATAAGGTGTAATATGGATATTCAGAAGTTTATTTCCGACCTGAATGAAAGAGGTATCTTCCTCTGGAAGGCTGATGAGAACCTCAGATACAGAGCAGGAAAAGAAGGCATCAAGGACGAAGATCTTAAACAGATCAAGGAAAGAAAAGCTGAGATCATGGAGTATCTCGGCAGCATAAATAATGAGCTTACTCATGATGAAGCTGCAAGATATGAGGAGTTCCCGATGACAGATGTCCAGTCGGCTTATAAACTGGGCAGAAGCAGCGATTTTGAGTACAGCGGTGTGGGCTGCCATGTCTATATGGAGGTAGAGTACGATGAACTTGATGCTGCTAAGGCTGAGAGGATATGGAACAAGCTTATCCGCAGACATGATATGCTCAGGTGTGTGTTCCTTGAAAACGGAAAGCAGAAGATAAAGGAAACTGTCAAGGAATTCAGGATACCTTACGAGGAGATCGGCGATGATAAGGAAAAGCTTGACAGAATACGTGAAGAACTGGGACACAAAGTCTATGACCTCTCTGATTTCCCACTTTACGATATTTGTATCAGCAAGACAAATGACAAGTTCATCATGCACATTTCCATGGAGCTTATCATTGCAGATTGGGTAAGCATCTCACTTCTCCTTGATGAATTTGACCGCCTTTATAAGGACGAGAACAGTGAACTCCCTGAGATATCGGTCACATTCAGGGATTATCAGATGCTTGAGATGAAGAGCATGAACACGCCGAAGTATAAGGAAGATGAGAAGTACTGGCTCGACAGGCTCAGTGATTTTCCTGCTGCACCCGAGCTGCCGCTTGATATAAAGGAAGATGCAGCTCCGAGATTCACCCGTTATCAGGTGAGTCTGGACCGAAAAGAGTGGACAAGGATCAAGGAGCTTTCTTCTAAAAAGAGCCTTACTCCCACATCGGCTGTACTCGCTGTATTCTCGTCGGTCATCGGAACATGGTCATCAAACGAGGAATACTGCATCAATCTTACTCTCCTCAACAGAAAGATGTATAAGGGAGTTCAGCAGCTTGTTGGTGACTTTACATCGGTAAGTATGCTGAGTGTAAAGAGAAACAACAATTTCTTTGAAGCTGCAAAGGCTATCCAGAAGCAGATGGCAGACGATCTTGAGCATCGTATGTATTCGGGCGTTGAGGTGCTCAGAGAGATATCGAGAAGAAAGGGCAGCGCAAGCTCTCTCATGCCGATAGTATTTACAAGTGCAATAGGCTTCAATGACATGGAGAACGGTCATCTGACAAATATCGGCAAGTACGGCATCAGTCAGACTCCGCAGGTATTCATAGATTGTCAGGTAATGGATTCACCTGCGGGACTTACTGTCAACTGGGACGTAAGAGACGGCATATTCCCCGACGGACTTGTCGGTGATATGTTCGGTGCGTTCTCGGATATGCTCGCAAAGCTCGCCGCTGCAAATGAGAATGATGAGATCATTGCAGACAGCTTTATCCCTGCATACCAGATGAAGGAGAGGGAAGAAGCAAATTCCATAACAGGCATTCACCCTGACAAGCAGCTCCATGAGTATTTCCTTGAGCAGGCTGCTGCAAGAGAAAATGAAGTGGCAGTAATTGATGAGTATGAAGAAACGACCTATCTCCAGCTGCTTCAGAGAGTAAAATCCGTTGCAAAGAAACTCATGAGCGAGGGCGTTGGCAGAGGAGATCATGTTGCGGTCGTTATGGGAAAGACCTCCTATCAGCTTGCTGCGGTATTGGGAACACTGGCTGTTGGTGCAGTCTATGTCCCTATTGATAAGGAGCAGCCCCTGCTTCGTCAGAAGGCTATCCTCGATCAGATCTCACCAAAGGCTGTAATGACCTGCTCTAAGGACAAGATCGAGCTGAAATCCGAATACGATACTATCGAAACAGATCAGCTTGAACCGTATATCGGCAAACTGGAGCTTTATCACGGCGATACCGATGACAGTGCATATATCATATTCACATCAGGCTCTACAGGCACACCAAAGGGTGTTGAGGTGAGCCACAGAGCTGCTGCAAATACAATATTCAACCTTAATAAACGCTTTAATATAACATCTGATGACAAGGTGCTTGCACTTGCAAGACTGAACTTTGACCTTTCCGTATATGATATCTTCGGTATCCTCGGAAGCGGCGGAACCGTTGTATTTACAAAGGAGGAAGGCAACCTTAACCCCGGACACTGGGCTGATCTTATCAAGAAGCATCATATCACTGTATGGAACACCGTTCCTGCTATGATGCAGATGCTGAACTTCTATTCAAACGGCGATACAAATGCAGACGTAAGCGCGCTCAGGATAGTTATGCTGTCGGGAGACTGGATACCTGTGAAAATGCCCGAGACTATCAGGAAGTTCAGTTCTTCTGCGGAGATACTTTGTATGGGAGGAGCTACAGAAGCTGCTATATGGTCGAATCTTTACCTTTACAGGGAAAGAACAGCGGATATGCGAAGTATCCCATACGGTAAGCCTCTCGAAAACCAGAAGTATTATGTCCTGAACAGTCAGCTCAGGGACTGCCCTGTTTGGACAAAGGGACAGCTTTTCATTGCAGGAGCAGGTCTTGCGAAGGGCTATTACAATAATCCTGAGGAGACCGAAAAGCACTTCATCATTCACCCTGAAAAGAATATACCGATGTATGCAACTGGCGACATGGGAAGATATCTTCCGGGAGGAGATATCGAGTTCCTCGGACGTGAGGATTCTCAGATAAAGATAAAAGGACACAGGATCGAAATGGGCGAGATCGAGGCAACTCTCTGCAAGCACCCCGATATCTCATCTGCTGTTGTTCTGGTACATGAATTCGGCGGCGAAAAGAACCTGTTTGCCTTTGTTGAGCTTGAAGAAGCTGAAGAACAGACCCATTTTGAGATAATGATGAGCGAAAAGAGCCTTACTGCTGACGAAACTGAGCTCAAAGAGTTCGTTTCCATGAATCTCCCGTCATACATGGTGCCGTTCAAGATACATATAATGGAAAAGCTGCCGCTCAATGACAACGGCAAGGTAGACCGTTCAAAGCTTAATGAGCTTTGCGATGCTATCACAAAGGAGAACATCATAGGCAAGACCGAAAATGCTGATGAAGATGATGATCCGCTCACAAACAAGATCATAGAGCTCTGGGCTGAAACACTGGGAGTTCCCGAATTTACAGCTGATACGGATTACTACAGTCTCGGCGCTGATTCTCTCAGCATCGCACAGGTGGCAAGCAAGCTGCGTGATATCATCAATGCCAGCGATGATTATAACAAGGTTCCTTACAACGATCTTTTCAGCGCTATGCTCCATGATTCAAACACAAGATCTCTCGTTAAGTTCATCAATACCTATGATGAGAGCGAGCACGTTGAGAAGGCACAGAAAAAGAATATCGGACAGATAGTTCGTTACGGCGGCGGAAAGAAAGGACCTCTCAGAGTTGTGTTCCATGCAGGTGTAGGCACAATGAGCGGACTGCGTTCGTTCCTTGACAAGCTTGAAGAACAGGAGCTCGGGCCGATAATAGGCATTATAGTTTCTGATTTCGATACATACTACAAGACAGACCCGTATAAGCTCATTGAGATACTTGCAGATGATTATACTGAGCTTATCTGCGGCTGCGGTGCAAAGGAGATACAGCTTATCGGATATTGTATGGGCGGTATCATTGCTGTTGAAGTTGCGAGAAGACTGAAGCTGCGCGGTGAGAATCTTATTGATCTGGTGCTTGTTGAAAGCCAGCCAATGACATACATGGTCAAGGACGAGCTCGTAATGGAAGCGCTTTTCCAGAAGCTCCTTGATATAAATATGCAGATGCTCGGCTTCGGAGATGTTCCCGATGATGAGATAATTGCCTGCATGGGAGATGTTATCACCGAGAATAACGGAGCTATACCAAAGGGCGCAATGACAGCACTCCACGGTGAGGGCGTAAGAGAAGCAGTCGGCGATATATTCAGGAAGATGCAGGAGTATACCGCAGACGAAAGACTGATGATGTATATACGTGCAGCTGAAAAGGTGGCAGGAAAGCGTATATCAGCAGAAATGGTAAAGAGCCTCTTCTTCAACTTCAAGCAGAGCATTCAGGCTTGCTATATAGAATCAGTGCCATATATGGGCGATATTCGATTCCTTGAAGCAAAGGAGAAGATAGCTTATATCCCATGGGCTAACAATGGTGCAAAGATATGGGAAGAGGTTTGCATGGGCGAATACAGCGTTGATGAGATCGAAGGCGATCATTACAGCTGCATAAAGAGAAAGGAATACCTTGACCGTCTTGTATATCTCGTAAGCAAGCCGCTTATTGAAAGGAATGACGAGAATGCATAAGGATTATGTGAAAATGGGCGTGTTAAGTCCTGTTACATTTGCAGAATATGTCAGGGATTGGGCTGAAAAATACGGCGACCGCACTGCGGCTGCAGATGAGGAGACCGAGATAACATACAGCGAGCTTCACCATAAAAGCAGCCGTCTTGCGTCAGGACTGAAAAAGCTTGGCATCGGAAAAGGAGACCGTATCGCGGTACAGCTCCCGAATTGCATATCCTTTCTTCTTGTGTGCTTTGCGGCACACAAGATAGGTGCGATACCGCTGATGATACTGCCTGCAATGCGTGAACAGGAAATAGTGGGCATATTCAAAAAGGGCACTCCGAAGGCTTATGTCATTCCAGAGAGTTTTCTGGGCTTTGAGTACGGTGCTATGGCTGAAAATGCAAAGAAGCAGTGCGATTTCCTTGAATATGTCATCACCTGCGGAAATAACGGTGCCTTGACACTTGACAGCCTTTATGATGACAACGAAGCCGAGGTGTACGGCGGATTTGCGGAGCAGCCTGCGTTTCTTCTCCTTTCGGGAGGAACGACAAATACTATACCAAAGCTGATACCGAGGACTCACATGGATTATGCCTATACTGCTGTTGCAGGCGGAAAAAAATGCGGCTTCAACAAAGATACGGTATACCTTGCAGCACTTCCTGCCGAGCATAATTTCACTCTCGGAAATCCCGGAATACTGGGAACGCTTTTTGTCGGAGGAAAGGTGGTCTTTGCTCCGACAACGAGTGCCGACGAAACTTTTCCGCTGATCGAAGATGAAGGCGTTACGGATACGTCGGTAGTCCCTTCAGTGCTGAAGCTCTGGATAAAAGAGGCGGAGTATGATGAGTATGACATATCGAGCCTGAAGGTCATAATGGTCGGAGGTTCAAAGCTGGAGCGCTCTCTTGCAGAGCAGGTCAAACCAAAGCTGGGCTGCTGTTTAAGGCAGGTATACGGTACAGCCGAGGGACTTAATACCTGCACATCTCTCGATGATCCCATAGATGTTATCGTAAATACACAGGGAACACATTTCAGCGAGTACGATGAGATAAGGATAGCTGATGAAAACGGAAACGAACTTCCTTGCGGAACAGCAGGCGAGCTTCTGCTCAAAGGTCCGTACACTATCCACGGCTATTATAATGCGCCCGAGCAAAATAAAACGAGCTTTACCGAAGACGGCTTTTATAAGAGCGGTGATATGGCAATGCTCACAGAGAAAGGTGATCTTGTTATTATCGGAAGAATGGTCGAGCAGATCAACAAAGGCGGCGAAAAGATACGTCCTGCTGAGGTCGAAGAGATACTGCTGTCATATGACAAGATAAAAGATGCAGCTGTCATCGGAGTGAAGGACGATGATCTTGGTGAAAAGATCGCGGCTTTTGTAGTCACGGACGGCTGTGACATCAATGAAGAAGAGGTTCGGAAGTACTTTTTTGAGAAAAAAGTTACGGGCTATAAGATACCTGATAAATTGGTGATGATTGATAAAATTCCACTGACGAAGATGGGAAAGCCCGATAAAAAAGAACTGAAAAAGATGCTTGAGCAGTAAATGTTATATAAAAATTATTCGCCTTGAAATACAGGCGAATAAATTTTTTTGCGATGTTAGCTTTACAAAACTATGTTAGTATGATATAATATCATTTGGCATAGTTATTATATGCAAACACAATGTTATCAGGAGGTCATTTTATGAAACTTAAAGGCAAAGATCTGATGAATATCGGTATATTTACAGCAATATACCTTGTATTGACGACAATTGTCGCCGTGCTTGGCTTCATACCCATATTTATCCCGCTTCTTATCGTATTCGTTCCGATCATCGGAGGCATACCGATGGTGCTGTATTATGCGAAGATAAAAACATTTGGTATGCTCACTGTTACAGGTATTATCTGCGGTATCTTCATGATACTTACAGGTATGGGATACTGGAGCGTTATAACAGGATTGGTTTTCGGACTGATAGCGGATATTATCGTTAAACTGTCGGATTATAAAAGCTCGTTTGCAGTAACGATCTCATATGGATTATTCTCCATGTGGCTGCTTGGAAACTACCTCCCCATTGTTTTCACAAGAGACAGCTATTACAAAGACCTTATTTCAAATTACAGTCAGGAATATGCCGATAAATTAATGGGATATATGCCATTGTGGATGATACCTGTGCTTGCGGCAGCAGGCTTTATCAGCGGTATCATAGGTTCATTTGTCGGAAGAAAGATATTCGATAAGCACTTTAAAAAGGCTGGAGTTGTATAATGAAGAAGGAATTCCTCGTCAGTGAAAAGAAGACCGAGCGTGTTGAGCTTGATCCGCGCACAAAGCTTGCACTGCTCATTACTATAGCTGTATTTGTGCTCGGACAGACTGCAAGCAAATCCCTTGGAGCATATGTTATAGTTCTTGCGATGCTTCCAATCCTTCTGATGATGATATCGGGAAAGGTAAAAAATGCAGTAATGTTTCTGCTTATATACGTATGCTGTATGCTTGTGACGATCTACGCTGTACCCGAGCTTTCGGGAGCTTTTCAGTATGTGGCGATAGCTCTGTGCAGCCTTTTCATGCGATTCCTTCCGGGTATCGCAATGGGATATTACACTGTAACTACCACGACTGTCAGCGAATTTATAGCAGCGATGGAAAAGATGCATATCACAGATAAAATAACTATCCCGATGTCGGTAATATTCCGTTTTTTCCCGACTATATTCGAGGAATGCTCGGCGATAAACGATGCTATGAAAATGCGCGGGATAAGTCTCAGGAATGCAGGAGCACTGGCGATAGTTGAATACAGATTAGTGCCTATGCTGATGTGTTCGGTGAAAATTGGCGAGGAATTGAGCGTTGCTTCGCTTACAAGAGGTCTCGGCGGACCTGTTAAGCGGACAAATATTTGCAGCATAGGATTCAGGGCTGCGGACATCATACTGCTTGCTGTTTGTGCAGCAGCTTTTGTACTGTGTATAGTTGGAGCGATAAAGTGACGGAAGGCAATAATTTATGATAGAATTCAAGGATCTTTCTTTTAGTTATAGTTCGGGCAATGTAAACAAAAATGATGAGACTGACACCAATAACGGAAGTCCCAGAAATATTGATCTTACAGTAAATGACGGTGAATTTGTTTTGCTTACAGGGAGTTCGGGCTGCGGTAAAACAACGCTGATACGTTTTATAAACGGTCTGATACCTCATTTTTTCAGCGGTGATATAAAAGGAGAGGTTCTTCTTGACGGGAAGAATATCTCTGAAATGTCACTTTTTGATCTTTCGTCGAGGGTTGGTTCTGTGTTTCAGAATCCCCGTTCGCAGTTCTTCAATGTGGATACCACGAGCGAGCTTGCATTTGGCTGTGAGAATCATGGGATAGAGGTATCGGAGATAAAAAAGCGCGTAAACGAAGTTGCGGAAAAGCTTGACATCAGGAAGCTCATGGGAAGAAATATCTTTGCGATGTCAGGCGGTGAAAAGCAGAAGATAGCCTGCGGCTCCGTGGCGGCTGTACAGCCTGATATATATGTGCTTGACGAACCGTCTTCAAACCTTGATGTTTATGCAGCCGATGAACTGAGAAAGTTCCTCGTTATGCTCAAGTCAGCAGGGAAGACTGTGGTGATAGTGGAGCATCGCCTGTATTATCTCGCAGATCTTGCCGACCGTGTTATCGTAATGAATGAAGGAACGATAAAATATGACAGTACTATGGAGAACTTCAGGAAGCTTTCCGAAAATGAAAGAGCAGGCATGGGACTGAGAGCTCTGAGCCTTATGAATGCCGCAGACATATATAAAAAGAACGTTAAGAAAGAAGCTTGTGGCAGCTGGCACATTAATGACCTGAGATTCAGGTTCAGGGACGAGAATGAAGATGTTCTCCATATTAAAGACGAGAGCATATCATCCGGCAGGATAACAGCTGTTATAGGTCACAACGGTGCGGGAAAGACGACCTTTTCACGAGTGCTGTGCGGACTGGAAAAAAGAGCAAAGGGCACTATCGAAAAAGACGGGAAAGCTTATAACAGCAAGCATCGTCTGAAGAAATGCTACATGATAATGCAGGACGTTAATCATCAGCTTTTTACCGAGAGCGTACTTGATGAGATACTTATCAGCATGGAGGAAAAAAACGAAGATGAAGCAATGAAGCTGCTGCGGCAGATGGATCTTGAAAAATACAGCAGCGCTCACCCCATGTCACTATCGGGCGGTCAGAAGCAGAGAGCTTCGATAGCTTCTGCAATGGCTGCGAAAAGAGATATCTTTATATTTGACGAGCCCACCAGCGGACTTGATCTTTATCACATGAATCAGGTCGCCGTAGCTCTTGGAGCACTGGCTGATTCGGAAAAGACAGTCGTTGTTGTCACACATGATGTTGAGTTTGTTCTTATGTGCTGTGATGAAGTTGTACATCTTGAAGAAGGAAACATAACCGAGCATTATGTTCTTGATTCTGATGAAAGCAGGAAGCATCTGCTGGATTTCTTTAATGTCTGACGGAGGATAGCATGGATATCTTTGGAAAAACGATAGACTGCGGTGTGAATCTCGAACCTGTGATAGATACAGATGAATGTATTGTTTTCAAAATGACATCTGAAAGCGGTTCGGGAAATATGGTCGTCAGAAAGGTGTTTGACGGCGCATTCATAATGCACAGCGACATAAATATGAAGGAGTGCATATCAGGGTTCCGCGTTCAGGACGATGCCGAGATGCTGAGCATAGATCACTGCCGCGAGGGAAGAATGGAATTCAAGGATAAGCAGGGAAGCTTTTCGTATTTGCAGGAGCAGGAAGTCCGCATAGATACGCGCAGGAACCATTCGGGTACAGCGTTCTTTCCTCTGAGCAGATACCGCGGCATAAGCATCGGCTTTGAAACAGAACGTGCGGAACATACCCTGAAAAATATTTTCGGCGGCTTCTCTGTTGATATATCGACTTTGAAGGAGAAATTCTGCTCAAGAGATGTACCGTATATCATGAAGGAGGACTATATAGAGCATCTTTTTTCGGAGTTGTATTTTGTGCCAAAGAAGATAAAAAAGGATTATTACAAGATCAAAACACTGGAGCTTATACTGTATCTTGACGCTTTGCAGCCTTATACCGCTAAGGAGAAGCATATGTATTTTTTCAAAGAGCAGATCGAAAAGGTAAAAGCGATCGAAGAAAAAATAACTTCAGATCTTCAGGTGCATTATAATATATCCGAGCTTGCTGAAATGTACGATATGTCTGTCACAAGCATGAAGGATTGCTTCAAGGAGGTCTTCGGTGACACTGTGTATTCTTATCTGAAACGCTACAAAATGAATAAAGCTGCGGCGCTGCTGATAGATTCGGTAAAAATGCCGATAACAGAGATATCAGGGCTCGTAGGCTATGAAAATGCCAGCAAGTTTTCGAGTGCGTTCAAGTCAGTAATGGGACAGACTCCCATGGAGTACCGAAAAACTTATCATCAAAATGGTTCAGTTTTGACAAATCGGAGTAGCACAGATGACGGCACAGTGCTATAATAACTACAGTTGATATGGAAACAATAACACTTTTCCGTCTGCTTATCGGAAAAGTGTTAAATATGGAATATGTGTTTGCTTTATCTAACTATTTATATATTCAGAAAGGAAAGTGGTTTATAAATCATGAAAAAGGAAACCAAAAAGAGCAGCTGGCTGAAAACGCTTTTTTCCTTCGCCTCCCCCTGCAAAGGAAAGATGATACTATCAGTCATATGTGCGATCATAAGCGTTTTCGGAGGATTCGTACCGTTTTACTGCGTATACAAGATGCTTATCTCGTTTATACAGAAGGATCTTACCAACAGCGAGATCTTATTCTGGTGCGCAGTCACATTCGGAAGCTATGTTGTTAAAATCGCCTTTTACGGTATTTCGACCATACTCTCCCACGTAGCTGCATACCAGATACTTGAGGGCATCAGACTCCGTATTTTTGACCGCCTCATGAAAGCTCCCCTCGGTGTGGTAATGAGCAGGAGACTGGGCGAAATGAAGAACATCATCATGGATAAGGTCGAAGATGTTGAGCCTCCGCTGGCGCATATGATACCTGAGCTTTGCTCGAACCTGCTTCTTCCGATATGCATTTTCTCATGGATACTTGCTATTGACTGGAGAATGGGGCTTGCGGTATTCATTTCGCCCGTGATATCGCTTATCCCGATGGCAATGCTCATGAAGGATTTCGACAAGCAGTACAAGAAATACATGGACGCGAATAACCATGTCAACAGCGTTATCATAGAATACGTCGAGGGAATTGAAGTCGTTAAGGCTTTCAATCAGAGCTCTGTATCTTATGCCAAGTTTGCCAATGCAGTGACCAGCTTTAAGGAATTCACGCTCAACTGGTTCAAGAGCAGCTGGAAGCTCCAGAATCTCACCTTTGCGATAATGCCTTCCACACTTCTCGGCACACTTCCTGTAGGACTTGCACTTTATCGCTCAGGAGCTGAGAGAGTATATGTCAAAGC
>CACZEJ010000038.1 GCA_902780115.1 Ruminococcus flavefaciens
AAACGGCAAGGTAGTAAAGGGCGGCAAGTCCGACGACACAGTAGAAATGATCGACGAGAGAATAGTAACAACAACTACTACAACATCGACCACGACTACTACAACAACGACAACCACCACAACTACAAGCACGACAACAACTTCAACCACTACATCAACTACTACAACAACATCTACTACAACTACAACATCTACAACAACTACTACAACAAGCACCACTACATCTACTACAACCACCACAACAACAACGACTACTACAACCACAACAACTTCTACATCTACAACTACAACCACAAGCAAGACCACAACGACGACAACAAGCACCACGACCACAACCACAACTACAACAACACTTGCCAAGGTAAACATCAACAAGGTTGATGGAATGAACAGCAAGGAAGTTGAAGGCGCAAGACTGACGCTGACAGGTAAGGATAAGAACGGAAACGCAATTATCTTCAAGGACGGTCAGATCGAAGCTGGCGAAGGCGCTCAGGTTATCAACGGCGTAGGCAATGCACTGGTATGGCTCTCAGGTAAGAGCACAACAGTAGTAAGCGTAGAAGACGGAACATATACTCTTGAGGAGCTTGCAGCAATCGACGAGAGAATAGTAACAACAACTACTACAACATCGACCACGACTACAACAACAACGACAACCACCACCACAACTACAAGCACGACAACAACTTCAACCACTACATCAACAACTACAACAACATCTACTACAACCACAACGACATCAACATCAACAACTACAAGCACAACTACAACAACTACAAGCACAACTACAACAACTACAACAACCACTACAACTACATCTACCACGACCACAACATCTACTACAACAACAAGCACCACTACAACAGCCAAGACAACTATGGACAGTGATGCTTATGAGGTAACATCAACAACTCCTCACGTAACTGAGAAGGATATTGAGGTCACAAGATCATCTACAACAACTTCTACAACAAGCACATCAACATCTACTACAACTACAACCACTACATCAACAACTACTACAACTGATGATGTGACAACTTCTACAGAAACAACGACAACTGAGGCAGAAACAACATCTTCAACAGGTGTTGCAACATCAATCACTACTGCTTCAACTACAACATCTAAGTCTAAGACCACAACTACAAAGAAGACGACTTCAAAGACAAATTCTCCTGATACAGGCGTTAAAGGCGCTGAGGCTGCTCTTGCAGTATTCGGACTTGCAGCGATCTGCGCATTCATGGCTCGTTCAAGGAAGAATGATGATCAGTAAGTTAACTTTTATAGCTAAGTGATCGCGGCTTATGAGCTGTCGGACAATGCGTCCGGCAGCTCTTTTTTTGCAAAAAGTACTTGTAATCAGGGAAAGAATTTGCTATAATATTAATAGACTTTGAAATCGGAGGTGCATTATGAGTTCTGACCCTTATGGGAATTTGAATAGTATTCCACGCATTGGCAGACGATAATGCTCTCGTCCTTCTGCCGATGTGAATCTCGGCGAAAGGAGCAAGGCACGTACTCCTTAAAGTACGGTCTTATTTACAGAATGATAAGCTTTTACAATTACGAAAACGGTACTCTCGCACAGAAAGACGAACTGTGTACAGGCTGCTGGATATCGGTTGTCGATCCGACTCCGCAGGAGGTAAGGGAACTGATAGAGGATTACGGTCTGGACAGCGGCTTCGTCAAGTCGTCAATAGATGAGGAAGAGTCATCACGTATCGAACGCGAGGATAACCAGACTCTCGTTATCATAGATACTCCTGTGTCTGCTGTTGACGAGGACAAGACCAAAAACTTCTACACACTGCCTATGGGCATAATCGTTACGGATCAGTACGTATTCACTATCTCTATCCGTGAGACACAGATAATCAATGAGGCGACAAGAGGCGGTATCCGCAACCTTCGCCCCGACTTCAAGACAAGATTCGTTCTCCAGCTGCTGCTGAGGATATCGGCTCTGTTTCTTACCTACCTGAAACAGATAGACAAGATATCATCTGCTGCCGAGCAGGAGCTCCACGACGCTATGAAGAACGAGCTTCTCATGCAGCTCCTTGCTCTTGAGAAATCACTCGTCTATTTTTCAACTTCACTCAAAGCAAATGAGGCTACTATCGAAAAGATTTTCCGCGGCAGAGTAATAAAGCTCTACGACGAGGATCAGGATCTTCTCGAAGATGTTCTCATCGAGATGAAGCAGGCGATCGAGATGTCAAGCATATACACGGGGATCCTCTCCAGTATGATGGACGGCTTCTCGTCGATAATCTCCAATAACCAGAATATAGTTATGTGGCGATTGACTATCGTCACCATTATCCTACAGATACCGAACATCATGTTCGCGTTCTACGGTATAAATACCAATGATATACCATTCAACCACACATGGGTGGTGCTCAGCCTTACGGCGCTGCTGACCTGTGTGACAGCTTTTGCTCTTCTGAAATGGAAAAAGAAGAATAAATGACCGAATAACATAAGAAACATCAAGCCACGGCATATGTCAGCGGAAGCTGCAATAGTCGGGGCTTTTTTGTTGAACCTATTTTTTTCCATAAATTTAGTGACAAGCGGCAATGAATGTGGTATAATAAAGATGTAAAGATTTTATGACAAAGGACGGTCTTTATCATGTCAAAGAATTATGATGTTATTATAGCAGGCTGTGGCGCAGCAGGACTTTACGCAGCCATCAACCTTCCGAAAGAGCTGAATGTTCTTATACTCTGCAAGCGTGATCTTCCGCTGTGCAATTCGTCGCTCGCACAGGGCGGTATTGCAGGTGTTTATAACTCGCCGACAGATAATATACAGTATCACCAGAATGATACCCTGATAGCAGGAAGCTTCAAGAACAATGTTGAAGCTGTTCATACTCTCGTGAGCGAAGCTGCACAGGATATCGAACGTATCATAGAACTGGGCGTTGATTTCGACAAGAATGAAGACGGCTCATACCACCGCACCCTTGAGGGCGGTCACAGCCACCACCGTATCTTCCACCACGCAGATGCTACAGGCAAGGAGATCACCTCAACTCTTCTCGAAAATGTCCGGAAGCTCAGCAACGTTACCATAATGGAGAATACCATCATGTGCAGCGTGAAGCGCACAAAGACAGGCTATTCAGCCTTTCTCAGGCTTCCCGATGATTCATACGAGACCTGCAACTGTCACTTCATGATACTCGCTACAGGCGGTATCGGACGTGTTTATCAGTTCACCACCAACTCCGCTATCGCTACAGGCGACGGCATAACATTTGCATACGAAATGGGCGCAAAGATCAAGAACCTGAGCTATGTTCAGTTCCACCCCACAGCCTTCAACAACCGCGCTACAAGAGAGTGCTTCCTTATCTCCGAGGCTGTACGCGGTGAAGGAGCATACCTCCTCAACTGCAAGAAAGAGCGCTTTATGCACAACTACGATGAGCGTCTTGAGCTTGCTCCGAGAGATGTTGTGTCCCATGCTATAATCCTGGAATCGCGCAAGCAGAATTCCACCGACTTCTACCTTGACATAAGCTACAAAGACAGCGAGTTCCTCAAGAAGCGTTTCCCGATGATATACAAGAACCTTCTTGAGCAGGGATATGACCTGACCAAAGAACCTGTGCCGATATTCCCGTGTCAGCACTACCTTATGGGCGGTATCGACGTTGACAACAACTCCGAGACCAGCCTTCCGAACCTCTATGCCTGCGGTGAATGCTCGCATACAGGCGTTCACGGCAGCAACAGACTTGCAAGCAACTCACTGCTCGAAGCACTTGTGTTCTCTCGCCATGCAGCAAGACACATCGCTTCAAAGCTGGCAGATGCTCCCAAGGAGTATGAAGAAGCCGAATTCGATGCGCATATCGGTGCTCCTCATATCCCGAAGGGTGTCCGTACAGAAACAAGAAAGATACTTCAGAATTGCTATTTCGTAATTCCTGATAAAAAAGCAGCAGCAGAAGGATTCAAGCGTGTCAGCGAGATACGTGACGATCTTATAAACGGGGGATATTTTGTTGATGCTGATTTTGTGCTTGCCAAGTCTATCGTTACCGTCGCTTATATAATACTTGGCGAGGTAATGCAGTAAAAAGTAAAGGCATTGGTTATTCTTTGCCGACAGTTCCGCGTTATGTTTTCGGGGGGATATGAATGAAAAACATTACACGTATTACTGCAGCTTTGATCTCGGCATCTTTTCTGTCAGTTCATGCCGGGAACTACACAACGGAGGCGGTCGCTCCGCTTATGAACGGAGATATAAACCGCGATGACAGAGTATCTGTGAGCGATATGGTAGTACTGAAAAACTACCTGCGCGGAAGATACGGACTTAACAGAACACAAATGATCGCAGCGGATACCAACCATGACGGCAATGTCGATGCTATGGACGTTCCCATACTTCAGGATATGATAATCGGAAGCCGCGGCAAGCTGCCAATGGGTACATGGATAGGTGACCGCTCAGGCGCAAAGCGCTATTTCTGCTTCGGCTCGGGAACGGGCTATGCTGTTCTGCCCGACGGAACAGTGCATGATTTCAGTATCTCGTCAGATGATGATATGGTCATCATGAAATTCAAGGACACAGGCGCTGAAATGACAGCATTTATCACATGGACAGGTGAGGATTCGTACACCCTTAAGTGGGAGGACGGTACAGCTGAAACGTTCAGAGCGTTCAGCGAATTCTGCTTTGATCCGAAAAATATGATCTCGGGCAACTGGGTTACGGACCGCGGCAGGACATTTACCATAGACGGTCTGAGCGGAAAGCTTACAGGCAAGGACGGCGATATAAGCCGCTTTGAGTACCTGCCCGACGGTGACGGCATAACCTTCCGCTTCGGACGGACGGACGACAATACTCAATGTCAGGTGAAAAAGATCGACTCCATGCATCTGCTGATGACGTGGGCGGACGGAACATCTGAGAGATTCACGCGCCGTGAGATAGAAGTGAGAAACGGCATCACATATGTAAACGGCATACTTATCGCCAATAAGACCTACAGTCTGCCGTCGGATTACGCTCCCAACGGTATACTTCCTGATGCACAGGCAGCATTCAATGCTATGGCGGCAGATGCATACAATACAGCAGGCATAAGACTGAGTATAGTTTCGGGCTATCGCTCGTATTCATACCAGAATCAGCTGTACAACAACTACGTTGCCCGTGACGGAAAGGCTGCTGCGGATACATATTCCGCAAGAGCAGGTCACTCCGAGCATCAGACGGGTCTTGCAATGGATATCAATGACGCAAGCAGCAGATTCAACGGCACAAAAGAAGCAAACTGGATAGCAGCAAACTGCGTCAAGTACGGATTCATCATACGTTATCCTCAGGGCAAGGAGGATATCACGGGCTATCAGTACGAGTCGTGGCACGTCCGCTATCTCGGCAAGGAGCTTGCAAAGGAAGTTTCGGATTCGGGACTTACTCTTGAAGAGTTCCTGTGTATCGACTCTAAATACAAATCGTAAACCGAGTAGGGAAAGTCTCCCTCGGCGTTCCCGAACTTGCAATACTGTAGGAGCTGACGTCCTCAACGTCACGTTGAGAGAATGTCGCAGGTGATGATATATGAATGAAAAAGAAATAATTTGCGAGATAAAGAAAAAGCTCGATGAGATCGAGCAAAAGGAAAATATCAGGATAATCCATTGTGTTGAATCAGGCAGCCGTGCGTGGGGATTTGCCTCACCCGACAGCGATTTTGATGTGAGATTTATATATGTCCGCCCTGTTTCGGATTATCTCAGGCTTGAAAAGACGAGAGATGTTATCGAGTGGGAGCTGAACGATGTCTACGACATAAACGGCTGGGATATAAGAAAGACGCTGGAGCTTTTGCACAAGTCAAATCCCACGCTTTTTGAGTGGAACAGCTCTCCGCTGGTGTATAAGACTACTCCCGAATGGGAAAAGGTGCGTACCGTCATAAACGACTGCTTTATGTCAAAGGCAGGAATGTTCCACTATCTGAGCACGGCAAAGAGCAATAACAGGGAGTTTCTGCAAAGCAAAGAGGTCAAGCTGAAAAAGTACTTCTATGTTCTGCGCCCGATACTTGCCTGCAAATGGATACTTGACAGGGACACTCCGCCGCCGATGCTGTTTTCGGAACTCATGGACGCGGAGCTTGAAGCCGAAATGCGTCCCGCTGTTGAGAAACTGCTTGAAGCCAAGATGAATACTCCCGAGATCGGAAAGGGAAAGCGCATCGACGTTCTCAATGAATATATCGACGCACAGCTTGAAGAACTGAAACACAAAGCTGACATCATGGACGGCGAAAAGCCGATAGACTGGCAGAGACTTGATGAAGTATTCTTCAGTCTGCTCGGAATATGAAAGGAAGATAACTATGAAGCTTTTACAATGCTATGTTGACAATATAATCACAACAGCGCTCATGGAGGATATCAACTACATCGACGCAGCTGCTGACAACCTTATCCCGCCCGAGCACAGAAGCTCCGCGTACTACGTTGCAAAGGATACGGGAGTTGTCTGCGGTATCGAGGTCGCAAAGAGAGTTTTTGACCTTGCAGGCGGAGATGTTGATTTTAAGATACTCCTGGGTGACGGCACTAAGGTGAAGAAGGGCGATATCATCGCAGAGCTTGAAGGCAGCACACTCACTCTGCTCAAAGGCGAAAGAACTGCCCTGAACCTCTTGCAGCACATGAGCGGTATCGCTACTGCAACAAACAAGTGCGTTGAGCTCGTAAAGGGCACAAAGGCAGCTGTTACCGATACGAGAAAGACACTTCCGGGACTTCGTGCTCTGCAAAAGTATTCCGTAACAGTCGGCGGCGGAAAGAACCACCGCTTCAATCTTTCCGACGCAGCTATGCTGAAGGACAATCACATCGACGCATACGGCGGTATAACAGCAGCTGTAACAGCTCTGCGCGAGAAGATAGGTCATACCGTCAAGGTAGAGGTGGAAGTCCGCACACTGGACGAGCTGCGCGAGGCTCTTGACAACAAGGTGGAGATAATCATGCTGGACAACATGAGCTGCGACGAGATGAAGCAGGCTGTTGAGATCACAGGCGGACGCGCAATGCTGGAAGCATCGGGCAATGTCACAGCCGAGAATATCCGCTCGGTCGCAGAGACAGGCGTGGATATAATCTCTCTCGGTGCACTGACACACTCAGTGAAATGCTTTGATATCTCAATGAAAATAAAGAAGTAAAACGAAGAAAAGCAGGCTTTTAAAGTCTGCTTTTTTTGCGTTTGAACGATTATATTATTTGGAAGTTTTTGATGCACATTTCACGAAAAAATAGAGCTTATTCATGAAATCGCTCGAAATGACTTGAAATTCCGCCTGTGAACTGTTATTATAATACTGTCTGCCATAAAATAGATGAGGCAGGAACTGCAAACAGAAAGGAAAGATCAAATGGAAAAATTTATAAAGTGGTGCGTTTCGATACTTCCGAAGCCGCTTCAGGAGATATATTATAAATACGAGGAAAAATGGCTGTATCTCGTCTTTGGCGGACTTACCACGGTAGTATCCATCGTAACGAAGCTGATGATGTTCAAGCTCATTCCGGGCGAGCCAAAGTGGGAGAGCACGGCAGGCGTTGTATTTTCATGGATATGCGCTGTGACATTCGCCTTCTTTACGAACAAGAAGTACGTTTTCAAGAACGAGACCAAGACTTCTAAGGAGTTCTGGAAGGTCTTTGTATCGTTCTACAGTGCAAGACTTGCCACACTGGGAATGGAAGAGGCAATATTCCTGATATTCTGCGACTGGCTCGGAATGAGCAAGACCCTCATCACATTCCTCAGTCAGGTGCTCATATTCATAGCGAACTATGTACTCAGCAAGCTCTTTGTCTTCAAGAATAAGGGCGACAATGCTTCGGAGACAGCTCATGAGTGAGACTTTAAAAATAGGCGGCGTTTCCATAGTCAGGACTGCTGCTCTCGCACCAATGGCAGGAGTTGCCGACCGCGCGTACAGGCTCATGTGCAAGAAGTACGGAGCTGCATACGTGGTCAGTGAAATGGTCTCGGCGAAGGGAATATGCTACAGCGACCGCAAGACAGCGGAGCTTTGCACAGTTACCGACGAGGAGCGTCCCATGGCGATACAGCTTTTCGGCAGCGAGCCTGATTTCATGGCGGAGGCTGTAAAGATAGTGCTGGAGTACCACCCCGACATCATCGACATAAATATGGGCTGTCCTGTTCCTAAGGTAGTCGGTACAGGAGCAGGCTCGGCGCTGATGAAGGACGTAAGGCTTGCGGCGGATATTGCCGAAGCTGCGGTAAAAGCGGCAGGAGATACTCCCGTGACCGTGAAGATACGCAGCGGCTGGAACGGTGAGAGCATAAATGCTCCCGAAATGGCAAGAGCTCTTGAAGCGGCAGGCGCGGCGGCTGTTGCGGTACATGGCAGAACGAGGGATATGTTCTACAGCGGCGACTCTGACATGAGCGTGATAAAAGCCGTGAAAGAAGCCGTGAAGATACCTGTTATCGGCAACGGCGACGTGAATGATCTTGCTTCGTGCATGAAGATGTACGAGCAGACGGGCTGCGACCTTGTGATGATAGGACGCGGCAGCTACGGCAATCCCTTCGTTTTCCGCGAGATAGCTGCCCATATGAACGGTGAGGAGTACGTTCCGCCGACTCTTGAAGAAAAGATGCAGGTCATGCTCGAACATATCAGGCTCATTTTACAGCTCAGCGAAAAGTGCGAGGAGCTTGCCATGCATGAAGCCCGCAAACACGCTGCGTGGTACATGAACGGCTATTACGGCTCAGCCAAATTCCGCGGACGCTGCTATCAGCTGTCGTCGTATTCGGAAGCGGAAGCTCTTGCGGAGGAGTTCGTGGAGCTGCAAAAAATGCGTGAAAATAACAAGGTGTAATTTTTGTGTATACAAAGTGGACAAAAACAGTATTTGTTGTCATAATTCACAAAATATATACTAAAACTTCGTATGAATGAACAAATATTTGGGGATAATAAAGTAGCAGGTCAGAATTTGCCGTAAATACGTCGTTTGTAACCAAAATTTAACCTTTTCGCGTATAAAACAATATGTAAACTCATTTAAATTTCATACAATTTGTAATTGCCAAATTAAAAATAATGTGTTATAATAAAGTTTAGAAAGTGACATTTTTGCGTCAGCTCATGTCATTTTCAAAAAGGAGTGTCTTATGAAATTAAGAAAAGGACGTGCTTTCGGAGCACTTGCTGTTTTAGCGGCTGTCGCTGTCTGCGGTTTTAGCTGCGGTGATCTGAAGATCGTCGGCAAAACAGACCCGAATGCAGAGTCTTCAACTCAGGACAGTTCAGCCACATTTCCCGAGGAGACTACAGAAGAACAAACAGAACCTTCAGCCGATAAGGTCGTTCACGTAACGGCAGCAGGCGATAACCTGATACATTATTCCGTGTTCAAGAATGCGGAGGAGTACGCAGGAGGAAACGGTTACGATTTCACGCCGATGTACTCGGAGGTAAAGTACCTCTTCCAGGAAGCCGACCTCGCCATAATCAACCAGGAGACTATCATCTCACAGAGCAACCCCATACGCGGTGCTGACGGCGGACAGCTTATTTTCAATTCGCCTCCGCAGGTCGCAGATGCAGTCATAGATATGGGCTTCGATGTCATAACTATGGCGAATAATCACCTTCTTGACATGGGAACGTCGGGACTTGAGGAGTCTATCAACTTCTGGAACCAGAAGGCAAAGGAGAACAACCTCACAGTTCTCGGAGCTTACCTCAACGAGGAGGACGCAAACAATATCCGTGTCCGCGAAGTAAACGGCGTAAAGATCGCGTTTCTTGCCTATGCTCATCATATCAACGGCTTTGAAGGGCTGCTCAATGATGTTCCGCTCAGAGTTGTCATGAACGAGGAGGAGGACGTTATCGAGCGTCAGATAAAGCAGGCAAAGGAGCTTGCAGATGTTGTCATCGTAGCCGCTCACTGGGGCGAAGACGATACCACCGTCGTTACCGAGGACAGAATAGAGCTTGCCAACAAGATGGTCAACTGGGGCGCTGATGTTATACTCGGCGCACATACACATACTCCCGAGACTATGGAATGGATAACCCGCGAAGACGGTACAAAGGGCTTCGTTTACTATTGTATGGGCAACTTTATCTGCGCTCAGACAGATAACTTCAACGTTATCGGAGAGCTCCCTGATTTCGATATCGTCATCGACGGAGCTACCAACGAGCTCTCGCTTGAGAATGTAGGCTGCATACCTACAATAATCCACTATGAGGACAATTTCTCAAACATGAAGGTGTATCCTTACAGCAAATATTCGCCTGAGCTTGCAGCCCGTCACGGACTCCCGTATGCAGTGCCGCAGGGCACATATACCGAGTTCGGCTGGGACGTTGTAAACCGCATAATCGAGGAGCAGATTCCTGCTGAATTCCGCAAGCTTGACAAATAATTTTTGTAATTCATTTTTTGTTCACAATAGCTGTTTGACAGCGGTTTTTCAAGAAAATCGTCATTGTGCAAACCGTGCAAAAATCACTTTTGCTGTTTAGGTAAAACACCAAAAACGGTATGAACCTATTTACTTTTTTTTAGACCTGATATATAATGGAAGCGTGAAAAAGTATGGATTTGAGATGAAGTGCCGATTCAAGACGGCATGAGCTCCCGAGAGGCGTGTACATACGCTTCAGAAACGGGTATCTTGCATCATTTTCCGCATTATTTATTCAGAGATGTGTTTTTCACAGCCGCGGGTATCGTATCCGCAATATTATCATTTATGATATAATAAAAGGGGCACCCCGTTCCTTTGTTATATAACATTATTGAAGAAGGAGGAAATAATAATGAAGACAAAAAAGGTAGTCGTAGGAGCTTTGGCTGCGATGCTTTCACTTTCTGTCTGCTCACTTGCACCTGTTGTTGCTGCTGGCGAAACAGTGCAGATATCCGTTAGCAAAGTTAATGCAGAGGCAGGTAAGCAGTTCTCAGTGGATGTATCATTAGCTGATATCCCAACTTCCGGCATCCAGGCACTTGATTTTGCTGTTTCTTATGACAGCAAGGTACTCACAATTGATTCCGTTGAGGCAGGAGATCTTATAAATAAGGGAGCAGACAGCGCTGATCTTTCAGCATCACTTTCACCTCTCTTTGAGAGCTCTATCAACAGCAAAGAGGGCTATGTGAGTCTGATCTGGTCCACAGCTACTGATGACGCTTCATATTGGCTCAAGGGCAACGGCGTTTACTGCACTATCAAGGGCACTGTAGCAAGTACAGCTGCTTCAGGTACAGTATCTGATCTGAAGATTGTTCCGATCAATCGTGAAACATATTCAGGCTCAGGCTCCGCAAACGGAGAGATCGGCTGTGGTTACGAGTCAAACGGCAAGCCTGTAAAGGTTGCTACTAAGGTTTCAAACGGAAGCGTAACAGTTGGCAAGGAACCAACATCACTCAAGGTTACATTACGCGGTGACGCAAACTGCGATAGCACAGTTGATATGGCTGATATCGTTCTTATCATGCAGTCACTTGCTAATCCTGACAAGTATGGACTGACTGGTACCGAGAAATCTCATCTCACAGAACAGGGATCTGCTAATGCCGATGTTGATGATTCCATTGCAGGTGTCACAGCAGGCGACGCGCTGAAGATACAGATGTGGCTTCTCAAGAGCATTTCTGAACTCTAATCCATGATTATCTGATTTGTCCCCCTTACAAAGGAATAAAAACCCAATTTATGTTTTATTAATGGGCGTAAAAACCTAAAGAAAGGAATTATTACAAATGAAAAAGTTAATTTCTGCAGTCACATCACTGTGTATGGCTGCATCAATGGTATGCACAGTAGTTCCTGCAACAGCTTCAGGGTCAACAGGAACACTACGCTTTACTCCATAAATCTCCAAGAAACATCCGAACTGATTTCCTGTAGGAGAAATAGTGACAGCCTCACCATAATTAGCATCTACGGCGAATTCTTTTGTAAGGATATAAGAGACATTACCCGTCTCGCCTGCCAACCATGTTGCAGACTCTGGAGTGCCGCCAGACACAGCAACAGTTGCAGCAGTACCGTTGAGCCATGTTCTTCCTACAATCTTTATAGAAG
>CACZEJ010000039.1 GCA_902780115.1 Ruminococcus flavefaciens
TGAATTAAAAAACAGTCCGGTGGACTGTTTTTTAAGAGGGAACGCCTTGCAAGAGAAGGCGTTCCCTAATGAAATTGGGGTTTATTGACAGACTGCAAGGCACTGTGAAAATCACAGTGCCTTTATCATTTTTTCTTTCGCCTGCGTAAAATTTTTCCCAACAGCTGTAATATTCCACCCGAAACAGGTACTAATTATACAGATACGTATCAAATATCATATTAACAGGAGGTGAATGCCGTTGAATGAATTCGAGGAAATATACAACAAATATCAGCCCGATGTCCTGCGCTTTCTCATGCATATGACATCTTTCGACATGACTGCCGCAGAAGAGCTTACTCAGGAAACATTCTATCAGGCATTCCTCTCGTTCGGGAAATTCCGCGGTGAATGCAGCCTGCGAACGTGGCTGTTTCAGATCGCAAAGAATATCTATGCAAAGTATATACGCAGAGAATCGCATCAGCGCGATATCGCGGCTCAGCAAAACGATATATCCGTTCCGCCGCCCATTGATGATATCGAGCATAAGGAAAAGCTCATCAGACTGCGCACCCTGATCGACGAGCTCGACGAGCCGTCACGCTCAATTATGCAGTACCGCCTGTACTCGGATACGAGCTATGCGGAGATCGCCGCACTTCTGAAAATACGGGCGAATACCGCAGCCGTCATATACAATCGTACTGTTGCAAAACTGCGAAAAACTATGAAAGAGAGGTATGGATATGAAATATGACCACGATGTGATACGCGACCTTATGCCGCTTTGCATTGACGGCATTGCTTCTGAAAAGTCGCAGAAAATAGTCTCAGAGCATCTTGCGGAGTGTCCCGACTGCAAAAAGGAGTGGGAACAAATGAAACACAATATAAATCCCTGTGAAAACTTACCTCTGCCCGAGGATACTGCAAAATACAAAGAGACCGCCAAACGTGTCCGCAAGCAGCACCGCCTGATGCTGCTGAAAGTTACCTGCGCTGTGATAGCTGTAATATTTATCATAGGTATGGTCGGAAACTTTATCGACGGCGCAAGATTCACGCCCGAAGCTGCTGCAAAGGCACAGATGAAAGAGTTCACCGCAGACCTTTATGAAACTCCCGAGGAGATGCACAAAGCTTCCAAGCCTGAGATAACTATTATCGGCACTATAAAAAGCAGCGACGGAAAAGTTGCTGATACCTGTGCGCTGATTTATCAGCCTGACCTTGATGCAGCACTGTTTGCAGAAAGCATCTCAGACCGATGCGATCTGCTCAGAATGGGTATGTGGATAAGCAGCGGCGGAAGCTGCGGCAAATACGATGAGAATAAAGGAATATACATGACAGGCAGCGGTCATTCGTGTACCTTCTGCAATAAAGACTATGTTTTTACGACATTTTATGTTACAGACAAACGAATTAAAAACATAAGCTTTACAGAAGAAGAGAAAAAATACACATTATCGCCTGATGAAAACGGCTTCTGCGGCATAAGCTGCGAAAAGCCTATCGACCAGTTCAAAGGGACTGATGTCTATGAAGGCACAGCAACAGACGAAAACGGCAAAGTCCTGTATCAGATACAGGAAATAACCCAAAAACGCGACAACGGCAAAGACTACACCTACTACGACTGGGTAAAGGCTGAATAAACGCAAAAACCGCTTCCAATATAACGGCGATACTCATATAGAAACTTTACACGAATTATCGGGGGGAACCTTTCTGAGGAAAGGTTCCTCTGACCGAGGCGCGCCCCTCTGTCACTGCGTGACATCTCCCCGCACTGCGGGGAGTCACCCCCGTCCCCCCTTCCAAAGACTTTTAACTGATTTTTTCTATGCTAAAGCCCCTTTGTAATTTAATACAAAGGGGCAATTTATTTATGGGCTTTATCATAGAAAAAATGAAATAACGGTCTTGAAAGAATACAGAGAAAATCTTCTTCAAAAGATTTTTCCTAAATAGCTCACGTAAAAAATTCTATATAAGTACCGCTGTTACTCGGAAGCGGTTTAATGTTACTTCTTCTGTTTTTCTGCGACCTGTCTTGAAGCTTCTTCGATAGCTTCCTGAGCCTGTGCATTTACTTCGTCTGCCAGTTTTTCAGCATCTTCAAACTGCTTTTTGAGGTCATCTGTCAGTTCGACCTCGCCCGATGCAACTTCCGTATCCGCAGCCTCTGCACCGCCGTCCGAAGCTGATGCATTGCCCGAATACTCTGCTGTAAGAGGTATAGAATTTCCGTCCTCGTCATAGAAAACGATATTGTCTATCATCAGATCAGCTTCGTTTGCTATTCCCCAACGCATGATAAGGAAGTTTGCGTCCTCCATATCCTCGCTCCAGCACTGACCGCTGTCAGCAAGCAGGAACTTGAACTTTACGTGGACAGCGCCCGAGGTCTCGAAGTTGTACTCTCCGCCCTCGAACTCCTGAAAATCGTACCATCTATCACTGTTTGCAGTTACAGTTCCGCCGCCGCCGCCGATCCAGCCGGGAGCTCTTACGCCCTCTGCATCATTGGTCTTGAGGTGGTCTGCTGTAGCCTGAGCATACAGATCGAACTCTATCCTGCGTACCTTTGCTATGCCCTCGCTGCCGAGAAGTTTTACTGCATTGATCCTAACCTTCTGCACCTTGCCTTTCAGCGGCACAGTATTGTCATCTGTGAATTTGAGCATCTTGTTGCCCATAACTTCCTCTACAGAAAGCGTTCCGACTGCACAGTCGGGGTCTTCGGACTTTACGTATGCAAAATCGAACAAGCCGTTGTCAAATGTTACGGCATTGGAATCAGTCGCCTCAACAGGCTTCGGCGGCTCGGGTTCTGTAGTATCCTCAGCAGTAGTATCTTCGGGAGTTGTCTCCTCTACGGGAGCAGCCGTGGTATTCTCTGTTTCCGTCTTGGTATCGGAATCCTTTTTATCGCCGCAGCCTGCTGTACAAGCTGCAAGAGCAAACGCCATTGCGCCTGCGATAAAACTCTTATAATTCATATTGTATCTCCTGTTCACATTGGCTGAAATGCCTTAAACCTATATCTTAACAAACACATTGTAGCACAAAAATCATAGTATGTAAAGTAACATATCGGACAAATTACTATACACTTTTTGCAGCACTCTGCACAAAAAGCACCCCTCATTTCAGTGGTGCTTTAGTGTTTGATGTATTATTTTTTTTCGCGGTTTGTAAAAAATATCTCAACTGTTTCGCGCATCATATCGAACGGACGCATCTTAGGTGATATCTTCACGGAGACATAGGATTTGCCAACGCCGTTGAAGGTTATCCTGCCCTTGTACGCCTGCTGAAGCGCCGATATCTGCTGTGGGACAAGGTATTCCGTGTAGAAATACATCGCGCCGTTTTTCTGGGATATCTCGGTGATGCCGAGGTGTGCAGCCTTATTCCTGAGCAGAGACACCTCGATAAGTCCAACCACTGATTTCGGCGGATCACCGTAGCGGTCGATAAGCTCGTCGATAAGGTCGGTCTTGTCGCTGTCCTCGTTGACCAGCATTATCTTGCGGTACATATCTATACGCTGATTAAGGCTTGAAATGTACTTCTCCGGAATATGCGCGTCGATCTGGATATCCACGAGACACTCAGGAACTTTCTCGGGCTGTATGCCCTTCTCCTCTGCGATAGCCTCCGAAAGAAGCTGCAAATACATATCGTAGCCGACAGCTTCCATGTGTCCGTGCTGTCTGCCGCCGAGGATACTTCCCGCACCTCTTATTTCGAGGTCGCGGAGAGCTATCCTGAAGCCGCTTCCGAACTGTGTGAACTCGCGCATAGCGTTCAGGCGCTTTGTTGCTATCTCCGTCAGCACCTTGTCGCGCTGATAGGTGAAATACGCATAGCCGCGGCGGTTTGAACGTCCTACTCGTCCGCGGAGCTGATACAGCTGAGAGAGTCCGAAGCGGTCGGAATCCTCGATAATAAGGGTATTGACGTTTGGCACATCAACGCCCGTTTCTATGATAGTTGTACATACAAGGATATCCACCTCATGCTCCACAAGCTGCTCCCATATGTCGGACATCTCGTCCTCGCTCATCTGTCCGTGAGCTACTGCGATACGCGCTTCGGGAAGGAACTCCTGCAAACGCGAAGCACAGGCGCGGATAGTCTCGACGCGGTTGTGTATATAATACACCTGACCGCCGCGGCGAAGCTCCCTGACAATAGCCTGTATCACCGTGCCCATGTTGTACTCGATGACGTAGGTCTGAACAGGGTATCTGTCCTGAGGAGGCTCTTCGAGGACTGACATATCGCGTATGCCGCTCATCGCCATATTAAGTGTACGCGGTATAGGAGTTGCCGAGAGCATGAGCACATCAACGCCCGTGAAGCTCTCCTTGAAGCGCTCCTTATGAGCAACGCCGAAGCGCTGTTCCTCGTCGATTATGGCAAGTCCGAGGTCCTTGAACACCACGGACTTCTGTATAATTTTGTGAGTACCGATTATAAGGTCGATGCGTCCCTGTTTGAGCTTCTTTACTATCTCGTCCTGCTGCTTCGGCGAGCGGTAACGGCTAAGAAGCTCGATATTCACGGGGAAATGCTCGAATCTGCGGAGCGCCGTCTGGTAGTGCTGGAACGCAAGTACTGTAGTAGGAGCAAGTATCGCGCACTGCTTTCCCGAAAGTACGCACTTCATGGCAGCTCTGAGAGCTACCTCGGTCTTGCCGAAGCCAACGTCACCGCAGAGAAGTCTCTCCATAGGACGGGCACGCTCCATATCAGCCTTTATCTCGGCAATTGACTGGAGCTGATCGTCGGTCTCCACATAGGGGAAGCGCTCCTCGAAGTCGTGCTGTATCTCGTCGTCGGGATAGAATGCGAAACCCACGCTCTTTTCGCGCTTTGCGTAAAGAGCTATGAGCTCGTGCGCCATGTCCTTGACGGCACGTTTTACGTTACTTCGAGTCTTCTGCCACTCGCCCGAGCTGAGCTTGTTGAGCTTTACGCCGCTGTCGTCACGGGGACCGATATATTTCGACACCATATCCAGCTGAGTTACGGGGATATACAGCTTATCCGTACCTGCGTACTGTATGGTGATGTAGTCCTTGGTAACGCCGTCCATTTCCAGCTTTCGGATACCGATGAAGCGTCCTATACCGTGACCCGAATGTACAACGAGGTCGCCCTCGGTGATATCCGCAAGGGAGCGTATCTCCTCAGCCTTGTTCTTCTTTTTGCGGCGCTTTCTGCGGACAGAGTCCATCGAGCGTCCCTGCGTGATGAGAACGGTCTTGTTCTCGGGATACTCGAATCCGCCGCCGAAGCTGCCCGACATGAGCAGCACACGACCGTTCTGCGGCTCGATATTATCAGATGCAAGATCGCAGGGTATGTCCTTTTCGTTGAGATCCTGCTGTATGATATGATCCACGGGGCAGTCTGCATAGCCTCGAAGCTTACGAGCCTGCGGAAGTCTATGCGCTCGCCGCCCTGCATGAAGCTGCTCATGTAGAGACATACTCTCTTTTCTGCGATGTGCTGTATCTGAGCAAGCTCCAATATATAGCCGTCCAGCCCCTTGCAGAGCTGACCGTCTTCGAGGAGTATCCTTATATCCTCGTTATGGCGTGTGAGAACACCTGCGGCGTTGTCCATAACGTCGGAAAAATCGCTGAAAAGCACAACTCCGTCGATATAGTCGAAAACCGTAGTAGGCTCGCCGTAAACGAGGGGGTAATACTTCACGCTGTGAGCGAGTATCTCCCCTGCTCTCAGCCTGTGAACGTCCGCACCGAGGTGCTCGCGTACTGCGTCCATATGCTTGCCGCGGACTTTTTTGCAGAGCTCCTCTATCTTGTCGGCAAGCTCGTCATTATCGTAGAGCACCTCTCCCGACGGGTATATCTCCACGCTTTCAAGAGCATCTGTACGTCGCTGAGTATCCGTCTCGAACTCGGATATAGTGTCTATCTCGTCGCCCCATAATTCGACACGTACAGGCTTGTCGGACTGCACTGGGAAGACATCGAGGATAGAGCCGCGTATAGAGAACTGTGACGCACCCTCTACCTTTTCGCAGCGCTGATAGCCGCACTTCGCCAATGTGAGCGCAAACTCGGTCAGGTTTATCTCCTGTCCCTGTTTAAGCTCGATACCTGCGGCGATAAGAACTCCCACAGGTATAACAGGCTGCATGACGGCTTCGATGCTTGCACATATTACCGAGCAGCGGTTCTTTGCAGCTTTGATAAGCGCCGAGATGCGCATATGCTCGTACTCGTGGTTCGTGCTGTCAACGGGAGTGAAAACCAGCTCCTTTGACGGGAAAAGTACGGCTTCCTCGCAGCCTGCCATCATGTTGATATCGTCGCAGAGCTTTTTTGCTTCGGCTTCCGTACCTGTTACCACAAGATTTATCTTGCTGCCGTTGAGGGCGTGTATGAGCTGCGCCCTGTGTATATGGGAAAGACCTGTCACAGAGACAGGCGATATGTTTTTTTCAACAGCCTCCCGCAGACTTTTAAAGCCTGCAAGCTCACAAAACAGTTTCTTAAAAAGTTCCATTATTATCTCCGAAAGGAATTACGAATTATACTTGTTCATGGCTTCGTCGGTCTTGCCCTGCACCATGAGTTTTATGCACTCACAGGCATTTTTCACGGACTCGTTCATCTTCTCCGAGTCCTCCTTGCCGAACTTGCCCAGCACCCACTTTGCAAGGTCATAGTCAGGGTGAGGCTTCTTGCCAACGCCCATTTTTATGCGCGGATAATCGTCCCTGCCTGTGAGCTCGCATACACTGCGCAGACCGTTGTGACCTCCGTGGCTGCCCTTGCGGCGTATGCGGAGCTTTCCGCAGTCAAGGGATATATCGTCGCATACAACTATGAGGTTCTGCACGTCTATCTTGTAGAACTCCAGCGCCTGCACTATGGCTTCGCCGCTGTTGTTCATAAAGGTAGTGGGCTTCAGGAGCAGACAGCGCTTGCCCTCGATAGTGACTTCAGCGGTCTTGCCCTTGAATTTCAGGCGGTCGATCTTCTCGCCGAGCTGTTCGGCAAGCTCGTCAAGAACCATGAAACCTGCATTATGGCGTGTGTTTTCATATTCAAGCCCGGGATTGCCCAGACCTGTTATCACATATTCTATTTTACCTCTTGCCGCAGAAGAATTTGCGGAAATCCTGTCGAACACATCAAAAATACTCATTTATTCTCTCCTTTTGATCCAAAAACACCTATATAGGGGCTGATGCCCACATCAGCCCGATCGGTTAATCCAGACCGTCAAGCTTTTCGACGATCTCAAGTCCGAATTTTTCAGCGAAACGGAAACCGCTCTCGATCTCGTCCTTATCGCAAAGGTACTGCGGAGCGTGGGCATCGCAGCCTATTATAGCCTTGTTGCCCACTTTCTTTGCGATATTGAAAAAGCGCTCTGACGGATAATGCTTGCCTATTGCAAGACCGAGCAGATTTATCTCAAGGGGTATATCCTTCGATTTCAGGTACTCGCAAAGTCTTGTATAATGCTGCTCATAAAGCTCATTGCTGCCTGTGAAGTTCAGCAGATCAGGGTGCGCAAGGTAGCGGTAACGACCTGACTCCATACCCTCTATTATATGGTCAACGTAATCCACAAGTATTCCTTCGTCAGATGTAGGCACCCCCATGTACTCGGATTCATACTCGATATGATTGAAGTGCTGTCCCATTATCATGTAGTCCACAGGATAGTCCGCAAGGAGCTTGTCCTGTGCCTCGATAAGCTCGGGTATGTACTCTGCTTCAAAACCGATGTATATCTTTATATCCGATGCGTATTCTTTTTTAAGATCGGTAAACGACCTGAAATAGCCTTCTATTTCACAAGGTCTCATTCTTATCTGCGATACGTAATCATTTCCGTAATCCCACGGGCAGTGGTCGGAGATACCAAGCACCTTGATACCGTTTGCGATCGCGCTCTCTACATATTCCCTATCTTCACCGCGGGCATGACCGCAGCGGCTTGTGTGTGTATGATAATTGGCTAACATGAAAAGCTCTCCCTTCAAACTATGATTATACCACTTTTCAATGAAAAAAACAAGCACAAAAACGGCGCTCCGAATGGAACGCCGTTATGTATCAGTTGTTTGGTACTGTCGGTGCAGGTGCAGCAGCGGCTGCCGCTTTTTTCTCTTTCTTCTTCAGACCGTTTTTAGTCTTTCTGAATACGAATCCTAAAATGAACTCGGCAGCTCCGATAATGCAGAACATCATCGCAAGCGGAAGAAGAAGGCTCTCGGACAGATAGAACAGTACATTATGTGTAAATGTGAACGCTATTGCCGAACCTACGAACACAGTAAGTCCTGTAAGGAAGGAGATAACTCCGACTACGGTAAATATGCTGCCGAAGAAACCTGTAACGTGCTTTGCACGCTTGTCCACGATAGCTGCTATCCATATAAGGAAAAGCAGTACCAGTGCAGCTACGATGCCGATAGTGATGTATGAGAACGCAAAGCTGAGCTTTCCTACATCAAAGCCTGCATTTCTGTTCCATTCCTTTATATCCATAGTTTCGGTAAAGTTGTCCTTATCGAGGTTGTGCTGAAGAAGATCATAGTCGTCATCGGTAAGGTCATACTCGAACTCCTTGACTATAAGATCCTCGGCAGTTATGGAAGGATCTCTGCCTTCGCCGTCGATGATATAATCAAGATAGCCCTCGGCTACGCTTCCTGCGTACTCGCGGAAATCGGTATTGAGCATATACCTCTTGAAGCCTTCCTCGTTAGCTGCTCCCTTTGTAGCTGTTCTGAAGCCAAGAGAGTCATAGAAGGTCTTTGCGAGCTCCTTGCCGTCAAATTCTGCCGTAAGAGTTGTCTTTGCGTTGAGCTTTTCGGCTCTGCTCCTGATTATGCTGCCATTCGCACCTATCTTTACTGCCAGAAGTACACTGAACAGAAGCAGGAATACCATAGTCAGCAGTGATACCAGAGATGCTGCGAATATCCTGCCGCCGCTGACCTTCTTCTTCGGTCTTGCCTTCTCATCGTTCTGAGCAGGCATAGGTGCAGGTACAGGCTCGGGTATCGGTGCAGATGCCTGCGGCTGAACAGGCTCGGGCTCGCGCGGCATTACAGGCGGCGGAGGAAGTATAACGTCCTGATTATTTGCAGCTGTACCATTGCCGCCGAAATTATTGCTGCTATTCGTCGTGAACTGCTCGGTAGGAGCTTCATACGAAGTATTCTGAACAGGTATCTTCATGGTGTCGCTGTTGTCATCATAGCCGTTATTTACAGGCTTAGCTTCAACAGGTGCTTCCGCAGGCTTTTCCTGTGCGGAATGCATCGGAGGCGGAACAGGCTCGGGTTCGGGAACAGGTACAGGCTCGGGAGCTGTCAGAACTTCCGTTACGTCCTCATACTTAGGCTCAGGCTCGGGGAGCTTTATCTCCTCGGCTGTGCTGAGTATCTCTGTAGGCTCATCGCTGAGCATCTCTGCCTGCTCCTGAGTAAGACTGAGAGTCTCCTCATTGTCTGCTATCACTTCTTCAAGGCGAGGGAGGATAGAAGTAGGTTCATCATCTGTATGTACTGTCGGTGCAGTGTCCTCTTTTTCAAGCCGAGCGCCGCATTCTGTGCAGAATAAAGCGTCCTCGGGCAGCTGGCTGCCGCATTTGTTACAAATCATAATATCCCTCCAGTAAATAGGTAAATCATACACTTATTATAAGGCAAAAGGACAGCCGTGTCAAGTAAAAAAATTGTTACGAAGCCGTACTCTTATACATATCCGTCATTATTCTGCTTTTTGCGCATCGTTACAGCAAAAAAGCCCTCCGAAGAGGGCTTTTGACTTATTTGTTTGCGATAAATTCTTCGAGGAGCTGCGAATTTGCTCTGTCAGTTGAATTTGCAGCGTAATACGCAAGGATACACGATGCATCTACAGAATCAACGATGCCGTCGCTGTTTACGTCATACAGGTAGAGCTCATCATCTGTAAGGGTCGTATCGCTCGTGGACATCTTCGTATACATCTGCAAAAGCTTTGATGCGTCGATAGAGTCCGCAACGCCGTCCTTGTTGACATCGCCCTTCATTGCGGCAAACTCGAATTCAGCATTATTTTTTTCAGCGAATTTCTCAGCCGAAGAGCTCTTATAGCCCACTATCCTGCCTTCAAAGCTGCCTTGGGGCATAAATAGACTTCTTGCGCTGCCGTCTTCCTGCGACTCTGTGAAGTCCTTGACCGCTTCATTCAGCTTATCGAAGTATTCCTTGTATTCGGGGTATTTATTATAATTATCAACGATCTTCTGTATATTTTCCCAGCCGCTGATATCTTCGCCAAGCCCTTCAAGGAATCCTTCAAGTTCACTGATATCGAACTTCTGCGGAACGATCAGTTTATTTGCGAATACAGAATTATCATAGAAACGGCAGTTCTTAGACTTTATAGTTACTGTCTCCAGATTCTCGCAGCCGTAAAACGCACCTGCTCCGACAAGTTCTACGCCTTTCGGGATAACGACCGATGTTATATCGTTGTTCTTGTAGCACAGAAAAGCTGCTATCTCGACTGCATCGTCAGGTATGACCAGTTCGCCTGATGCATTCACGACATCAATGATAAGATCCTTGAACCTTACAAAGCCGTCTTCGTCAGCTTTAAGGGTCTTATACCACGGTGTATCGCAGAAGGAATATTTATTCAGCGTCATTTTATGCTCGGGGAAGATGATCTCCGCAAGGGAAGTACAGTCCGCAAAAGCATTTTCCATAACAGTATCAAAGCATTCGGGGATAGTTATTGATTCAAGTGCCTTACAGCCCTCAAAAGCGCTCTGACGAATGATACCCGTCTTATAGTTCGGATTGTTCTCGATAGTTACCGAGCGGAGTGCCGTACAATTCAGAAAGCCCGAGATATCCCACACGCTTGCAGGGATAACAACAGATTCAAGAGTGTCGTTGTTTGCGAAAGCATTGCAGGCTATCGTCTTTACGGGAACGCCGTCAACGCTGTCGGGGATAACGGCTTCCTTATCTTTGCCGCTGTATTTTTCGAGGATCGCTGTCCTGCTTTTTGTGTTGACAACAAAACTGAAGTCGCCTATGACCACTTCTTTGTTATTGTCCTCCCATGACTCGAAGCTGAAAGCTGCGGACGACACGGGAGCGCTGCTGTAATTGGAGACTGTTCCGCCAAAAACAGCCGCTGCTGCCAAAGATGCTGCTAAAAATTTTTTTATGTCCATAATAGTGACCTCCTTTTGGGGCATTATACCACAGCTGCTCCTTATTGTCAAGTTTCAACAAAAATTTCTCTCGTGTTTTAGGCTGTTTGAGCATATGCATAAATCAGCATAACTGCCGTAACTTCGGGCGGATAATCTTATGCGAAAAATATATGCAAAAAAGCTTTTTGCACTCGACAAATCCAAAAAAAGGTGGTATAATAAAAATCAGACTTTTTCTTTCATTCGGAAAAAGAATTTTTACACTCAGATTGGAGCGATTTTTATGTCAAAGAAACCCTTTTACATTACTACACCGATTTATTATCCATCGGGCGATCCGCATATCGGTCACTGCTATACAACAGTTGCCTGCGATTCCATTGCCCGTTACAAGCGAATGCAGGGCTATGACGTAATGTTCCTCACAGGCACCGACGAACACGGTCTTAAAATAGAGCAGAAAGCTGCCGAAAAAGGAGTTACTCCAAAGGAATATGTTGACGATATCGTTGCTATATTCAAGAGGCTCTGGAAATACATGAACATTTCCTACGACAGATATATCCGCACAACCGACGATTACCACGTTGAAGCCGTTCAGAAGATATTCAAGGCTCTCTATGACAAGGGCTATATCTACAAGGGCGAGTACTCAGGCAAATATTGTACACCTTGTGAGAGCTTCTGGACTGAATCTCAGCTGGACGAGAACGGCTGCTGTCCTGAATGTCACAGACCTGTTACATTCGCAAAGGAAGAGGCTTACTTCTTCAAGATGTCTCCTTTTGCAGAGCGCATCGAGAAGCTCCTCCTCGAAACAGATTATCTCCGTCCCAAGACAAGAGCTGTTGAGCTTGTAAACAACTTCATCAAGCCGGGTCTCGAAGACCTCTGCGTATCAAGAACTACTTTCAAGTGGGGCATTCCTGTTACCTTTGATGAGGGTCATGTAGTATACGTATGGATAGATGCTCTTTCCAACTATATCACCGCTCTGGGCTATGAGAACAGCACTTACAGCGACTACGAGAAGTACTGGCCTGCTGACGTTCACATGGTAGCAAAGGATATCATGCGTTTCCACGCTATCATATGGCCTGCAATGCTCATGGCACTCGATCTGCCGCTCCCTAAGCACCTTGCTGTACACGGCTGGATAACGATGCAGAGCAAAAACGGCGAAAGCGAAAAGATGTCAAAATCACTGGGCAACGTTGTTGACCCGTTCATGCTCGGCGAGAGATACAGCGTAGATGCTATAAGATACCATATCCTTCGTGAAATGGCTCTCGGCGCAGACAGCGCATTCTCCAACGAGATAATGATAAACCGCATCAACTCCGACCTTGCAAACGGCTTCGGAAACCTCGTTTCACGTACCGTTGCAATGGCTGACAAGTACTTCGGCGGAACTCTCCCCACAGAGCGCGAAGCTGAGGCTATAGATGACGAATTCAAGGCAGCCGTTACAGGTCTGCGCTCAGCAGTTGACGGATATATCGACGAAACTAAGATAAAGCAGGCTCTTGAAGCTATCTTCGAGGTAGTTTCACGCGCAAATAAGTACATCGACGAGACCGAGCCGTGGAAGCTGGGCAAGGACGACACAAAGAAGGCTCGTCTTGCAGCTGTTCTCTATAATCTCCTTGAAACTATCCGTATAACTTCCGCTCTCCTCTCTTCATTCATGCCTACAACAATGCCGAAGGTATGGGAGCAGATCGGCGCTTCCGCAGCAGATGTGGAATACGATAAGCTGGACAAGTTCGGCGTACTTCCCGAGAACGTAACTGTTCACAAGGGCGAGATACTCTTCCCGAGAATCGACGTTGACAAGGAGATCGAGGAGCTCAATGCTATCCTCACAAAGAATATGGAAGCTGCAAAGGCTAAGCTCTCCGCAGAGGAAAAGGGCGAGGCTTCTGCCGAGCCTGAGAAGATAGAGCTCAAACCCGAGATCACTATCGACGACTTTGCTAAGGTAGAGATACGTGTAGCAAAGGTAGTGGCTTGCGAGAAGGTAAAGAAGTCGGACAAGCTCCTTTGCTTGCAGCTCGACGACGGCATGGGCGGCAGACAGGTAGTATCGGGAATAGCTCAGTACTACGCTCCCGAGGATCTCATCGGAAAGAAGTTACAGCTCATCGCTAACCTCAAACCTGTAAAGCTGAGAGGTGTTGACAGCAACGGCATGATATGTGCAGCTGATACTCCTGACGGCATAAAAGTAATATTCGTTGACGACAGTATCCCTGTTGGTTCAAAGATAAGATAAACCGCAAAAAATCAAAGCCATAGTATCCCAAAAGGTACTATGGCTTTTTTGCATATAAAGATGTTTATAAAACAGTTATCAATATATCCTTGCATATTACTTTTTTTCCAAAAGATCATCAAGCAGCTCAAAAAGCTTGTCAGGCTCTTTGCACTTAACGCCCCATTTCGGAAGTGCGCTGAGAATTGCGCCGTCGCTGTAGAAATCAAAAATATTATTATCCGAATAAAGGATATACTTCAATGGATTGCCATTATAGGAAAACAGATCTGCTAACGAATCGGATAATAAAGCGCTCGAACTGCCAAGTCCGTAATTTCCAACATTATAGCTTTCCCATTCAAGGCTTCTCATATCTTCCTTGAATCGTTCTATCTCTTCATCTGTAAACACGCTCCTTGACTTGTCAAAGCCCCTTTCCTCACTCGCAAGCGTTATATCGCTCCCTTCAAATATATTATCTATCAGAAGATCCACAAAATCAGAATCGCTGACAGCTGCGTCAGGAAGCGACTTGATCTGCTCCTCTATGTAGTCGTAACCGTCAAAGCTGTATATATCGTACTCAACGCCTTTTCTATACGACAATTCACCATTGCTGTACATCACGGTACATATGTCGCCTGCTCTGATAATTATTGCTTTTTCCATGTCAGGTTTATAATTTTTCAGCTGCCACCTAACATTATAAAGCTCTTTCCAGTTCATACCTCTCATATCGTTCAGCAGCCCGTCGAGCTGTTCTCTGTCAATATTATAACCGATCCACTTTTCGCCGTTGTAATACTCTACAAGTGCATGGTCTGCGTCCTCGTAATCAAGCGGACACTCGCAGGCAACGCTGCCGCACAGTACCTTTTCTATAGGCGAACGGAAATCCTTATCTCCTTCATATATTTCTCTTTTCAGCAGCAGACCCCTGTCCGAGATTTTGCTGACAACGAGCAGTTTCTGACTGCCGTAGATGTCGAGCTCTATCCTGTTGCCTTGCGATCTGAACTCGATGCTCATATCGGGATCTTCTTCGGGAACTGCGGCGTTTTCGCCCAATAGCGTCCATTCTGTCTCAGTGTTTATCACTCTTGAAATGTCATAAGCCTGCTCACTTGACAGTGTGCCGCTTTTATCATATATAGAGTACCTTGCACCTTCAAGGTTCTCATCTATGCCAAAGCTTTCCAGATGGCCCAACTTCAGGTCGCCGAAGATCATGTCTTTGAGCACTTTATATTTTTCGGGAGATATCATATAATAATAGATCGAACAATTCATACTGCCATTTTCATAGCCATTAACGATAGTTTCGACATTTCCGTCAGCCCAGAAAGTAATATTGAATTTTCTGTTCACAGTAGAAAATCCGATACTCTCTTTGCAGCATTCCAGATCGTATATATTTTCTTTAGGCTCGTACAGCTCCCATTCCACATCTGAAAACAGTTCCTTTATCATCTCAGCCTGCTTCGCTGATACAGGGATCGTTGTCGGAAATGAACTGTGGTCGGTATTGTAGCTAAATGAAAACGCCACATCTCTGAAATCTACACTTCCAAACGGGAAAGCATACTGATAAATTTCCTCATCATTATCTTTCATACCGATCTCTTCATCGTCGGTATCTACGTCCTCCTCAGCCGAAAGCTCATTTTTGAACCTGTCCCTGAAAAGAGATGCCGTACCAACTCCACCTGCTCCGAGAGCCAATATCAAGGCAGCCGCAGCTGCAAAACTTTTACGGCTCCTTTTGCGTACTACGTCTACGTGGACGACTTCATCAAAGTATTCGTCCTCAGTGAACTCAGCATCAAGCAGCTTTCTCTCCATTTTTTTGCAAAAGCTCTCGCTGAGAGTAAGCTCGTTCAGAGCGTCTTTATAATCTTCTCCGCGCATGGATCTTCCTCCTTTTCAAGTTCTATCTTCAGCTTTTCCCTGCCTCGTCTGAGAAGCGAGCCTGCTGTATTCTCGTTCTTGCCAAGCATTTCCGCTATCTCTCTTATGTTATAGCCCTCATAATAGTGAAGGAATATCACCTCTGCGTATTTTCGCGGCAAAGATGATATGATACTGCGAAGCTCGCGTCCCTCCGTGTTTATCTCGCATATCGCCTCTGACTGTTCGAGCTCGTCTATGGAACAGGTTCGGCTTATGCGGAAGCTCCTGCGAAGGTTCTTGCTCTTGTTTATGGTAACGCGAAGAAGCCACGCTTTAAGGTGTTCGTCGTCATTGAATCCTTTTGGCTCGGTGTGAAGCGAAAGGAATACGTCCTGAACTATATCTTCTGCTTCGTCATAGCTCCCGCAGAAAGCATATGCTGCTCTCAGGACATCGTTTCCGTATTTTCTGAATGCATATAGTGCTGTACTATCGTTATTCATCGCTACGCGCCTCCTTTCACATATAACACACCTGAGAAAGGTGTATTTGTGCAATAAAAAATTTTTTATCCCGTTTTTTTTAAAGCAGATCCTTTACCCATACTATAGCATATACTTGACAAAATAGCAAGAATACGATATAATTATATCATCTTGAAAAGAACAGGAGTTGAAAAACGAATGGACGTTGCCCCTGACGGCAGTGATACTGATAATTGTTGGATTTTTTCCGTTGAATACATAGATCGGAGGCATGGTCTGCACTATCATTTGTGTTAGGCTGTGCCTTTATGAGGTTATAAAGAAAAATACGTCAATATCACTATTTTAACGGAGGATATGAAATGATAGGGCAGTTGATCCTGCAAATTATACTTATCGCGCTCAATGCGCTGTTCGCTTGTACAGAGGTCGCAGTCATCTCGACCAATGATGTCCGCCTTGAAAAGCTTGCGGCAAGCGGCAATAAAAAAGCTTTACGACTGAAAAAACTCACTGACAGTCCCACAAGGTTCCTTGCTACGATACAGGTCGCAATAACTCTCGCAGGCTTCATCGGCGCAGCTTTTGCTGCGGACAGCTTTTCCGAAAACCTTACCGCTCTCATAGCAAAGTCAAATATCAGCATACCGACAGCTGTTGTTAAAAAGGTATCTGTAGTGCTCATAACACTGATACTGTCATACTTCACGCTGGTTTTCGGCGAACTCGTACCAAAGCGTGTTGCAATGAAAGACCCCGAAAAGATAGCTCTCTCCATGAGCAGCTGCATCTCTTTCGTGTCCAAGCTCTTTGCGCCTATGGTATGGCTGCTGAATGTCTCTGCAAACGGCATACTCAGGCTCTGCGGCATAGACCCCGAGAGTGAGGACGACACCGTTACCGAGGAAGAGATACTCATGATGTCCGACGCAGGCGCTGAAAAAGGCACTATCGACGAGGACGAGAACCGCATTATCAAAAATGTTTTCGCATTCGATGATATGACAGCCGAACAGGTCTGTACCCACCGCACCGACGTTGATGTGCTGTGGAGCGATGATGATATAAGCGTCTGGGAGGAAACTATCCACCGCACCAGACATTCATCTTTCCCTATATGCGGCGAAAGTGTTGATAACGTCATAGGTGTGCTCAATGCAAAGGACTACTTCAGGCTCGAGGACAAGAGCCGTGACAATATCATGGCTAAGGCTGTGCGTGAACCGAGCTTCGTCCACGAGAATATGAAGGCTGACAGGCTCTTCGACCAGATGAAGCAGCGCGGTGCCGACCACTTCGCAATAGTTGTCGATGAATACGGCGGCATGAGCGGTATCATAACCATAACAGACCTCGTTGAGGAGCTTGTAGGCGATTTTGCCGACGACCCCGAGGACGAGCCTTCTGTAAGATTTGAACAGACAGGCGACAATATCTGGACGATCCCGGGTATAAGCTCTCTCAGCAACGTATGCGAGGAGCTGGAAATAAATCTGCCTGCGGACAAGTACGAGACATTCGGCGGATACGTTATCGCCGTGCTCGGAGAGATACCAAAGGACGGAACTCAGCTCAGTCTCGAAAAGGACGGGCTTCATATCGACGTGCTTGAAGTAAAGCACCACCGCATCGAAGTCTGTCGTGTTGAAAAGCTCTCCCCTGCGGAAGAAGCTGACAGCGAAGAAGAATAAAAACAAAAATGCCTCCGAGATCACTTTCGGAGGCATTATTCTTTTACATTGATATCATGAAGCAGACGCTCTTGCCGGGAATATTCATGATATTGAGCTTGAATTTATGCTTGTCGATTATGGATTTTGCAATTGCAAGTCCCAGTCCGTAGCCGCCCGTTGCGCGGTTTCTGGACTCGTCACTGCGGTAGAATCTCTCGAATATCTTTTCGGTATCCTCTTCCTTGATACCCTCGCCTGTATTGTATATCGAAAGCACCTTCTTATCGCCCAGCTTTTGCAGGGAAACTCTTACCGTTCCGCCTTCGTTGGAGTATTTGAGAGCGTTGTCGATAAAGATAGCAGCCATTTGCTTAACGTGCTTCTCACTTGCGCAAAGCATGATATTTTCATCAACATCGACCTCGAAGGTCTTGTTGCTCTCAAACGCCTGACACTCAAACGGAAGTGCGGTATTCACTATCGCCTTGCTGAGGTTGAAGTACTTTCTTTCAAGCTCGGCAGTGTTGTTTTCCAGCCTTGTGAGGTTCAGGAGGTCGTTTACAAGTACGCTCATGCGCTCGGTCTGCGACTTGATGTACGTCAGCCACCGATTGTGTCCTATCTCACCTTCAAGTACATCTACATTCGTCGAAATGACTGTAAGCGGAGTTTTGAGCTCGTGGCTTGCATCGGAAACGAACTGTTTCTGCTTGTTGAACGCTGTCTTGATAGGCTGTATGCTCTTTTTGCTGAGGAAGTACGCCAGAACAGAAAGTATGACCAGCGCGATAGAACCTATTATAATAGTAGTGCGCTTGAGCTGTCTGAGCATATCCATCTCATAGCTCTTGTCGGTAAATACCATTATCTTTCCGTTAGTCTTGTCGGTCTGGTAGAACTGGTAAGAATTCAGCATACCCGTGTCCAGATCCTCATTTATGATAGCTGTGATATAATTCTGTGCTTTTTCCTCATCGAGATCGTCATTGTTGAGCGTAGCAAGATATTTTCCGTTCTTGTCAGCCATTATCACGAAGAAGTCTATCGAACCGAGAGTCCTCGGGATAGGTTCCTCCTTGACGTTATTTGAAAGTGCGCTGGACTTATATTCCGTCGGTTTGCTGCCGCTTCCTTTTGAAACAGTTTTATGCTCCGAAGTAGCCGAACTGTTTGAAAGCACCGTGAAGCCGTCAAGAACAGGCTCGCCGCTGTATGAAAGGGTCATAAGTCTGCCTTCGCCGATGAACGACTGCTGTTTTATGCCGCCCTGATCCGCATCTGCGTTTCCGCCGTCAGCTCCGTCATCACGGACAGCTCCGCCATGCTCGGCTCTGTAGCTTTCATGGTCGAAGTCATCAGGCTCCTTCTCATTGCTGTATGCTCCGGGACTGTACGCCCATGTGTTCCACCACATCCACGGATTCCACGCCCACGGGTTATAGCCGTTCCACTGACCGTTCTGGTTCCACTGGTTAGGGTCGCCCCACTGACCGTTCTGGTTCCACTGGCTTGGATCGCCCCACTGACCGTTCCAGTAGCTCTGATCGCCGCCCTGATTGTTCTGACCGCCGCCGCTGTTATCGGGAGCCTGAGTTGCAGGGTCTGTATTTGTCTCAGGAGGCGGAGTTACCGCAGGCTGAGGATCAACTGCAACAGGCGGTTCATCATAGGGTTCGTCATCATACTGCTCTTCAGGGGGATCATTATTCTCGGGAGCAGCTGTCGGGTCAGTGTGCTCTGCTTCCGTCGGAGCTGCGTGCGTATCCGTTTCGGTAGCTTTCTCAGAGGTAGAAGATTCTGCCGTAGTAGACGGTTTCTGTGTTGTATTCGCCGCTTCGGTAGTTGTTTCCGTATGCTTAGGAGGCGGATTCTCCGAATGTCTCAACTCTTTGTTCGAGCCGTCATCTGGCGGCGTAAATGTAAACTTTGAATTCACATCGTCGTATTCCGTTCCTGCAGCGATCTTCATGAGCACTTCCTTGGACTGTCCGCGCATCACCGCTTTGGTAATGACGTTTATCGAGCCTATGAGCGCTATGAATACTGCAAGAAGGATACTGACGATCATTGAGAAAAGCCTCATCTGAGCTTTTCTGAACATATGATCATGAGCTTTTTTGAACATTTCCATTCCCTCCCGTTCAATTATTCAAGCGAATAACCTATACCTCTTGCCGTTTTTATCTGTACGGGTGCTGAGATGACCGAAAGCTTCTTTCTGAGGAACGATATATACACCTCGATATTGTTGTACTCAACATCGCTCTCATATCCCCATATTTTCTCGATAATGCGCTCTTTTGGGAGTATCTGGTGCGGGTTGGAGATAAGGAGCTCCATTATCTGATACTCCTTGAGGGAGAGCTTCACATCGTTGCCCCTCCACATTACAGAGCAGGTGTTCTTGTTAAGTTCCAGACCGTTGTAGTCAAGGCGGTTCTCATCGACGATATCGCCCTTTCTTCGCGTAAGAGCACGTACTCTTGCAAGAAGCTCGCCCGTAACGAAGGGCTTGGTGAGATAGTCGTCCGCACCGCAGTCAAGACCGTTTATTTTGTCCTCGATCTCACTTTTAGCCGTAAGAAGAAGGACAGGTGTGCTGATATGTTCGCGGCGAAGGTTGCGAAGAACCTCTATGCCGTTCATACCCGGC